>CALROE020000127.1:0-7674 GCA_943369715.1 Bradyrhizobium ivorense | reverse complement strand
AAGACCGCTGGTTCCGCGCGCTCCGGCAGCAGCGATCCGATCCAGCCCGGCGCCACCAACTCCAATGTGCTCCTGAGCCCGTCGGAGCTCGGCTACAAAGGCGGCTTCAGCGGCCTGTTCGGCGGCAGCAAGACCGAGACCGCGCCGTTCAAGGGCGAGCCGACCCGGGAAACGCTGACGCAGCCGCCGAGCGGATACCAGACGCCGTCGCCGAACTTTGCCTACGGCACCGGGCCGAAGGAAACGATGAACAAGGAATACAACCCGGCCGCCGGCAAATACGGCGAATAGGCGCTGGCTTAATCTATTGTAACCTCTCGGCTTCGTGACGCTCGCCGGTATTGTCCCGGTGTACGGTGCCGCGGCGTTATCCCGAGCATTTCCGTTCGCGCTGCAAGCTTCTCATTTGCGCGTATTCCTGTCGCAACTTTTGCGGAATACGCGCCAGACAGGTCATGATGCCCGCACCCCGCTTTGCCGTTTCGCTCGCCGCCGCGCTGCTCCTGACACTGGCATTTTCCGCAACCAGCGTTCGTGCCCAGACCACGGTGACGTCGGAGCGTCCCGCCACGTTCACGCTTCCCAACGGCCTGCAGGTGGTGGTGATCCCGGATCACCGCACGCCGGTGGTCACGCACATGATCTGGTACAAGGTCGGCTCCGCCGACGAGACGCCCGGCAAGTCCGGCCTCGCCCACTTCCTCGAACATCTGATGTTCAAGGGCACCTCCAGGCATCCGGCCGGTGAATTCTCCAAGACCGTGCTTCGGGTCGGCGGCAACGAGAACGCCTTCACCTCGACCGACTACACCGGCTATTTCCAGCGCGTGCCGCGCGAGCAGCTGGCGAAGATGATGGAATTCGAGGCCGACCGCATGACCGGCCTGATCCTGAAGGACGAAAACGTGCTGCCGGAGCGCGACGTCGTGCTCGAGGAATTCAACATGCGGGTCGCCAACAACCCGGATGCGCGGCTGACCGAGCAGATCATGGCGGCGCTGTATCTCAATCATCCCTATGGCCGCCCCGTGATCGGCTGGCGCCAGGAAATCGAGAAGCTCGACCGCGAGGACGCGCTGGCGTTCTACAAGCGCTTCTATGCGCCGAACAACGCCATCCTGGTGATCGCCGGCGACGTCGAGCCCAGGGAAATCCGCGCGATGGTGGAGCGGACCTATGGCGACATCCCGGCACAGCCCGCCATATCCGCCCACCGCGTCCGGCCGCAGGAGCCGGTGCCGGCGGCCCCGCGCACCGTGACACTGTCCGACCCCCGCGTCGAACAGACCAGCGTGCGGCGCTATTACCTTGTGCCCTCCGCCAACACCGCCGCGGCGGGCGAAAGCCCGGCGCTCGACGTGCTCGCGCAATTGATGGGCAGCGGCTCCAACTCCTATCTCTATCGCGCGCTGGTGATCGACAAGCAGCTCGCGGTCAGCGCCGGCGCCGGCTACCAGGGCACCTCGCTCGATGCGACGCAGTTCGTGATCTCGGTGTCGCCGAAGCCGGGCGTGGAGTTTTCGCAAATCGAGCAGGTGATCGACGGCGTGATCGCGGATGTCGGGCTGAACCCGGCACGGTCGGAGGATCTCGAGCGGGTCAAGACCCAGCTGATCGCCGAAGCAATCTACGCCCAGGATAACCAGGCGACGCTGGCGCGCTGGTACGGCGGCGCGCTGACCTCCGGCCTCAGCATCGACGACATCCGAAGCTGGCCGGATCGCATTCGCGCCGTCACCGCCGAGCAGGTCCGCGACGCCGCGCAAAAATGGCTGGATAAAAAGCGATCGGTGACAGGCTACCTGATCAAGGATGCCACGCCGAAACGCGAGGAGAAGCGTTCGTGAACATTTTCGTGACTTCGTTCAGGTCCACCCGGCGTCTCGCTTTCGCGGCGGCTGCCTGCCTGGCGCTGGCGCCTATGCCTTCACAGGCCGCGGCCAAAATCCAGCATCTGATTTCGCCGGGAGGCATCGAAGCCTGGTTCGTGCAGGACGCCACCGTGCCGCTGATCGCGATGGAGTATGCCTTCGGCGGCGGCGCGACGCAGGACCCGGCCGACAAGCCCGGCGTCGGCAACATGGTCGCCAGCCTGCTCGACGAGGGTTCGGAGGAGCTGGATTCCAAGACCTTCCACGAGCGGCTCGATCGCCGCGCCATCGAGCTCAGCTTCTCTTCGACGCGGGACTATTTCCGCGGCAGCCTGCGCATGCTCAAGGATAACAAGGACGAGGCTTTCGACCTGCTGCGCAAGGCGGTGAGCTCGCCGCGCTTCGAGAGCGCCGATGTCGAACGTATTCGCGCGCAGATCCACTCGGGCCTGCGGCGCGAGACCTCCAATCCCTCGTCGCTGGCCAGCCGCAAGTTCCTGCAACTCGCCTTTGGCGACCATCCCTATGGCCGCCAGGCCAACGGCACGCTGGAAAGCGTGCCGAGGATCGATACCGCCGACATGAAGGATTACGTCCGCCGCGTGCTGGCGAAGGATACGCTGCGAATTGCCGTGGTCGGCGACGTCGACCCGGCCACGCTCGGCCAGCTGCTCGACAAGACCTTCGGCGGATTGCCGGCCAAGGCAAGCCTGACGCCGGTCGCCGAGGTCGAAGCCGCCAAACCGCCGCAGCGCGCCTTCATTCCGCTCGACGTGCCGCAGACCGTGGTGACGTTCGGCGGCCCCGGCATCAAGCGCAACGATCCGAATTTCATGGCCGGTTATGTCGTCAACCACATTCTCGGCGGCGGCGGGCTGTCGTCGCGGCTCTACCGGGAGGTCCGCGAGAAGCGCGGCCTGGCCTATTCCGTCAATGAATCGCTGCTGTGGATGAATCACTCCGCCATCTTCATCGGCAGCACCGGAACCCGCGCCGACCGCGCCGGCGAAACCGTCGACGCCGTCGAGAAGGAAATCCGCCGCATCGCCGAGGAAGGCCCGACCCAGCAGGAACTGGACGAGGCCAAATCCTATCTCAAGGGCTCGCAGATGCTGGCGCTCGACAGCTCCTCGAAGCTGGCCTCGGCGCTGCTGCAGTACCAGCTCGACAAGCTGCCGATCGACTACATCGAGAAGCGCAACGCCATCGTCGATGCCGTGACGCTGGACGACGCCAAAAAGGCCGCCAGCCGGTTGTGGGGGCAAGGCCTGCTCACCGTGATCGTCGGCCGCGCCCCGCAGGCCGCCGCCCAGCCGGCATCGGCGACAGCGCCCAAAGCGAACTGAAGCGCGCTTTTTCGGACTTCTCCACAAGCTCCGCCGTCATCCCCGGATGAGCGCATTTGCGCTCACTCGGGAGAAGCCGCGTACTTGCGCGACGTCTCGAAGGATGTGCTACACAGCTTGTCATCCTTCGAGGCTCGCCGAAGGCTCACACCTCAGGATGACGTCTGTCCGTGCTTTGAGAAATTTCCTCCTTCGGTGACGCCATGCTGCGGATTTCCCGCGACCTTTCGATCGACGAGAACGACATCGAGATCACTTTCGTCCGCGCCTCCGGCCCGGGCGGGCAGAACGTCAACAAGCTCTCGACCGCCGCCCAATTGCGCTTCGACACCCGCCGGATCACGCTGCCGGAAGACGCCGCGTTGCGGCTGAACCGGCTCGCCGGCCAGCGCATGACCAAGGACGGCGTGATCGTGATCCATGCCCAGCGCTTCCGTACCCAGGAACGCAACCGCGCCGACGCCACCGACCGGCTGCTCGAACTGTTGCGCGAGGCGATGGTGCGGCCGGTGCCGCGCCGCGCCACCAAGCCGACCTTCGGATCGAAGCAGCGCCGGCTCGAAGGCAAGAAGCGCCGCAGCGACGTCAAGTCCAAGCGCGGTTCCGGCGGATTCGACGATTGAGGGTCCGATAACAGCGGGGAGAGTTTTGGAGTTTCGCCTTCGCAGCCTCCCCTCACCTTTCAAAAACCCCTAAATTAGGGCGTCATCCAACGAGTCGCCCATGCCCGTCCGCCAGCTCCCCGAACAGATCGTCAACCGCATCGCCGCCGGCGAGGTGGTCGAGCGTCCCGCGAGCGTGGTCAAGGAGCTGGTGGAAAACGCCATCGACGCCGGCGCCAGCCGGATCGACATTTTCACCGACGGCGGCGGGCGACGGCGGATCGGCATCACCGACGACGGCAGCGGCATGACTTACAGCGATCTGGCGCTGTCGGTGGATCGCCACGCCACCTCCAAGCTCGACGACGAGGATCTGTTGCGGATCCGAACGCTGGGGTTTCGCGGCGAGGCGCTGCCCTCGATCGGTGCAGTGTCCAGGCTCGGCATCACCACGCGCCATCAAAGCGAGCCGCATGCCTGGTCGCTGGCGGTGGAAGGCGGCGCGAAATCCGCGATCATGCCGGCGGCGCTGAGCCAGGGCACCCGCGTCGAGGTCAGCGATCTGTTTTATGCGACGCCGGCGCGGCTGAAATTTCTCAAGACCGACCGCACCGAAGCGGAAGCGATCCGCGAAGTGGTGCGCCGGCTGGCGATGGCGCGGCCCGATATTGCCTTCACGCTGGCAGGCGAGGAACGCGCGCCGATGACCTGGGCCGCCGCCTTGCCCGGCGCCGCCGGCAGGCTGACCCGGCTCGGCGATATCCTGGGCGGCGATTTTCGCGCCAGCGCCATCGAGGTGCGCAGCGAGCGCGACGGCGTGGTGGTCGAGGGCTTTGCCGCCGCTCCCTCGCTGACCCGCGCCAACGCGCTCGGGCAGTACCTGTTCGTCAACGGCCGGCCGGTGCGCGACAAGCTGATCATCGGCGCGGTGCGCGCGGCCTATTCCGACTATCTGCCGCGCGACCGCCATCCGGTGGTGGCACTGTTCGTGACGCTCGATAGCCAGGAGGTCGACGCCAATGTGCATCCGGCCAAGACCGAGGTCCGGTTCCGCAATGCCGGCCTGGTCCGCGCGCTGATCGTGCATGCGCTGAAGGAAGGCCTCGCCCGCGAGGGCAAGCGCACCGCCGCCAACAGCGACGGCGCGGCGCTGGCTTCGTTCCGCCCGTCCTTCGCGCCGCGTCCGGGCAATTGGGACTGGCGGCGCTCGCCGGCCTATCCGGCGGGGTCGATGCCGGGCTTCGAGGGATCAGCGGCGACCGCGTTCGCCGAGCCCGGACAGGCCGCCTTCGATGTCGGCACGCCGACGGCCGACGTGCGCTTCCAGCCGGCGCCATCCGCCGATCTGCTCGACCGCCCGCTGGGGGCGGCGCGGACCCAGATCCACGAGACCTATATCGTGTCGCAGACCCGCGACGGCCTCGTGGTCGTGGACCAGCACGCCGCGCATGAGCGCATCGTCTATGAAAAGCTGAAGGCCTCGCTGGCGCGCAACGGCGTGCAGCGGCAGATCCTGCTGATCCCGGAGATCGTCGAACTCGACGAGGCCACCGTCGAGCAACTGCTCGACCGTGCCGTCGAACTGGCCACGTTCGGGCTGGCGATCGACTCCTTCGGCCCCGGCGCGGTCGCGGTGCGCGAGACGCCGTCGCTGCTCGGCAAGGCCAATGCCGGTTCGCTGCTGCGCGACCTCGCCGAGCACATGGCGGAATGGGACGAGTCGCTGCCGCTGGAACGCCGCCTGATGCATGTCGCGGCCACCATGGCCTGCCACGGCTCGGTGCGCGCCGGGCGCATCCTCAAGCCGGAAGAGATGAACGCACTGCTGCGCGAGATGGAAGACACGCCGAACTCAGGCCAGTGCAACCACGGCCGGCCGACCTATGTCGAACTGAAGCTGAGCGATATCGAGAAGCTGTTCGGGCGAAGGTGAGCGGGCGGGGCCGACCAAGAAGTGCGAAAACAACCCCATGTACAGTAAGAACATCAAGGCAGAACAGTCACTTAGCCAAACCTCAAAAACGTGAATTCAGTATCATCATACTGCCGTCGCTCAAGTTCCTCGTATCCCTCCGGCGCAGTGAAGCCCGCCGCCTTGTGCTCTTCCACCACCAGCAGCGCCCCCGGCGTCAGCCAGCCGCCGTCGCGCAGCGCGGCCAGGGATTTTTCGGCCAGCTTCATGCGGTAGGGCGGATCGAGGAACACCAGCGAGAACGGCTCCATCGGATGCGCGGGTCCGGGATTGGTGGCGTCGCGGCGATACACTTTGGTCACGCCGCCGAGTCCCAGCGCCTCGACATTGTTGCGCAGCAGCGCCCGCGCCTCGGCGCCGTTGTCGACGAACAGCGTGAATGCGGCGCCGCGCGAGACCGCCTCGATGCCGAGCGCGCCGGTGCCGGCGAACAGGTCGAGCACGCGCGCGTCGGCAACCGGATCGTCATAGGCATGGATCAGGATATTGAACAGCGACTCGCGCAAGCGGTCCGCCGTCGGCCGGATATCGTTCGACGACGGCGACGCGAGATTGCGGCCCTTCAGCCGTCCGCCAACGACACGCATTAGAACGTCCCTCGACCTTGTGGGAACGACGCCGCAAAAGCATCGGTGCGCCCCCTCTCCCATGGGGAGAGGGTTGGGGTGAGGGGGTACGGTCTATCGGTAGGCCGTCCCCCCTCACCCGAATTGCTTCGCAATTCGACCTCTCCCAAAGGGAGAGGTGAAACTGAACTCGCGGCAAGTACCAATCCAAGACCCATAGACGCAACTCTTACTCGTCCCGCGGCTTCAGATCGCGCTTGCCGTGATAGCCGCGCTGCGGACGGCGCGGCGGGCCGTAGCCGGAGGCTTCGGCCTCGTTGCGGGCGCGGGCTTCGTCGCTGCCGGTGCGCTGCACCAGCACCCGGCGGCCCTTGCGGTCGGCGATCAGGCCGCTCTTGCCGGCGGGCTTGAACGGTTTCTTGCCGCGCGGCGCGGCGTCATCGTCGTCGGCCTTGGCGCCGGCTTCGCCCGGCATCGGCCGGTTGAAATCCGCGCCGGCGAGTTCAGCGATCTTCTCGCCGAGCTGTTCGCGCAGCACCCGGGTCTTGACCTCCTCGACCTCGCCTTCGGGCAATTCGCCGAGCTGGAACGGACCGTAGGAGATCCGGATCAGCCGGTTCACCTCCAGTCCGAGATGCGCCATCACGTTACGGACTTCGCGGTTCTTGCCTTCGCGGATCGCGAACACCAGCCAGACATTGGCGCCCTGGTCGCGCTCCAGCGTCGCATCGATCGGCCCGTATTTGACGCCGTCGATCTCGACGCCCTTCTTCAACGCATCGAGCTGGCCCTGCGTCACCTCGCCATGGGCGCGGACGCGGTAGCGCCGCAGCCAGCCGGTGTCCGGCAGCTCCAGCGCGCGCGCCAGCCCGCCGTCATTGGTCAGCAGCAACAGGCCCTCGGTGTTGAAATCGAGCCGGCCGATCGAGATCAGCCGCGGCAGGCCTTCCGGCAGATTGTCGAACACCGTCGGCCGTCCCTCGGGATCGGCATGGGTGGTCATCAGGCCGCGCGGCTTGTGGTACATGAACAGCCGCGTGCGTTCGCGCGGCGGCAACGGCTTGCCGTCGATGGTGATGGCGTCGTTCTCGGTGACGTCGAGCGCCGGCGAGTTGATGACGCGGCCGTTGACGGAGACGCGGCCCTGCACGATCCATTCCTCGGCGTCGCGGCGCGAGGCGAGGCCGGCGCGCGACAGCACCTTGGCGATGCGCTCGCCGGATTTCTTTTCGCGTGGCGGACGAGCGGCGCGCTTTTCGAACTCCGGCTTGCGCTCGCGGTATTCGCCGCGGCCGCCGAACGCCGGGCGTTTTGCAA
>CALROE020000126.1:0-7721 GCA_943369715.1 Bradyrhizobium ivorense | reverse complement strand
CTGCGAGGCGGAAGTGCAGGCGCCGGCCGCCCTTCAGCCGGCGGAATGAGGAACGATAAAATGTCTTTCTGGACGCGGCATCAAATTTTCGAAAAGAACTCGATCATCCTGATCGTGGGCATTCTCGCGGTCGTCGCCATCGGCGGTCTGGTCGAGATCACCCCGCTGTTCTACCTGAAGAGCACGATCGAGAAGGTCGACGGGATCAGGCCATATACGCCGCTGGAACTGACCGGCCGCAACATCTACGTCCGTGAAGGCTGCTATCTGTGCCACTCGCAGATGATCCGGCCGCTGCGCGACGAGGTCGAGCGCTACGGGCACTTCTCGCTGGCGGCCGAAAGCATGTACGACCATCCGTTCCAGTGGGGATCGAAGCGGACCGGGCCGGATCTGGCGCGGGTTGGCGCCAAGTATTCCGACGAATGGCATGTCACGCATCTGGCCAATCCGCGCGCCATCGTTCCGCAGTCGGTGATGCCCGGGTATCCGTTCCTGGCCGAGACCGAGGTCGATATCGCCGGCATGGAGGGGCATCTGCGAACCAACCGTACCGTCGGCGTCCCCTATTCGGACGACCAGATCGCCAACGCGGTCGCCGATCTGAAGGCGCAGGCCGATCCCGACAATCCCGGAGTGGAGGCCTTTACGAAACGCTATCCGAAAGCCGTGGCGCGCAACTTCGATGGCAAGGCCGGCCTGCCGACCGAGATGGATGCGCTGGTCGCGTACCTGCAGATGCTCGGAACGCTGGTCGACTTCAAGCTCTACAACGAAAAGGCGAATCTCCGCTGAGAAGGCCCATACGATGAAAGCAATCCTAACGGTCCAGAATATCACCTCGGAGTTCGTCACCAGTTTCTGGACGCCGATCTTTGTCGGAATATTCATCGCGATCGTGACTTACGCGCTTTGGCCTCGCAACAAGGCGACCTTCGACGAGGCGGCTAGAATCCCGTTGCGGGAGGAATGAAGAATCATGGCTGAACACAACGATATCGACCAGGTCACCGGCACGTCGACCACGGGCCATCAGTGGGACGGCATCAAGGAACTGAACACGCCGCTGCCGCGCTGGTGGGTGATCACGTTCTACATCACCATCGTCTGGGCGTTCGGATACTGGATGGTATATCCGGCATGGCCGCTGCTGACGAGCCACACGACGGGCCTGTTCGGATATTCGAGCCGTGCCGATGTCGCCGTCGAACTCGCCAACCTGGACAAGATACGCGGCGACAAGATGGTGAAGCTCGGGGCGGCACCACTGGCGGAAATCGAGAAGGATCCGGCCCTGCTGGCGCTCGCGCGCGCCCGCGGCAAGACCGTGTTCGGCGACAATTGCGCACCCTGCCATGGCAGCGGCGGCGCCGGCGCCAAAGGCTATCCCAACCTGAACGATGACGAATGGCTGTGGGGTGGATCGCTCGACCAGATCCTGCAAACGATCCAGTTCGGGGTGCGTTCGGGGCATGCGAAAGGCCACGAAAGCGCCATGCTCGCCTTCGGCAAGGAAGGCGTGCTGAAGAAGGATCAGATCGTCACCGCCGCCAATTACGTCCGATCGCTGTCGGGCCTGGCCACCGCCAAGGGATACAACGCGGCCGAAGGCGGCAAGATCTTCGCCGAAAACTGCGCGGCCTGTCATGGCGACGCCGGCAAGGGCAATCAGGAACTCGGCGCGCCCGACCTCACCGACAAGATCTGGCTGTACGGTTCCGACGAAGCCGCGCTGATCGAAACCATTACCAACGGCCGGGCCGGCGTCATGCCAGCCTGGGTGGAGCGTCTCGACCCCTCTACCGTCAAGGCGCTGGCGGTCTACGTCCACTCGCTCGGCGGAGGCAAGTAACCGGGGGCAGACGAGGAAGCTTGGCGCTTGTTTGAGGTGGATCAACTATATCTCCGTCGTTGAGCCATAGGCTTAGCCGATGAACGCGAGATCAATCCCTCCGATGGCCAAAGCCGCGCCGATCGAGCTGCCGGCCGACGACGATGGGCCGCTGTATGTGGCCCAGAAGAAGGTCTATCCGCAGAGCGTCAAGGGCACGTTCCGCCGCATCAAATGGGGCCTGATGGCGTTCTGCCTCGGGATCTATTATCTGCTGCCGTTCGTGCGCTGGAACCGCGGTCTGGGAGCCCCGGACCAGGCGGTGCTGGTCGATCTGCCCAACAGCCG
Organism: Bradyrhizobium ivorense; assembly: GCA_943369715.1. Classification (GTDB taxonomy): domain Bacteria; phylum Pseudomonadota; class Alphaproteobacteria; order Rhizobiales; family Xanthobacteraceae; genus Bradyrhizobium; species Bradyrhizobium ivorense_A. Next base: position 5,542 of record CALROE020000126.1, on the reverse strand, counting down.
CTTCTACTTCTTCTTCATCGAGCTGTGGCCGCAGGAAGTCTATTATTTCACCGGGCTGTTGATCGTCGCCGCCCTGACCCTGTTCCTGATGAATTCGGTGGGCGGCCGCATCTGGTGCGGCTATCTCTGCCCGCAAACCGTGTGGACGGATCTGTTCTACGCTGTCGAACGCTTGGTCGAGGGCGACCGCCGCGAGCGCATGCGCAAGGACGCCGCGCGCGGCACCATGAAGCTGCAGCGCTTTGCCGAGATCACCCTGAAGCACTCGATCTGGCTGATGATCGCCTGGTGGACCGGCGGCGCCTGGGTTCTTTATTTCAACGATGCGCCGACGCTGGTGAAGCAGCTCGTCACCTTCGAGGCGCCGATGCTGGCCTATATCTGGATCGCGATCCTGACCGCCACGACCTATGTGCTGGCCGGCTTCATGCGTGAGCAGGTCTGCGTCTACATGTGCCCGTGGCCGCGGATCCAGGCCGCGCTGACCGACGAATGGGCGCTCAACGTCACCTACAAATACGATCGCGGCGAAAAGCGCACCTCGCTGAAGAAGGCGAACGAGTTGCGGGCGTCGGGCGAAGTCGCCGGCGACTGCATCGATTGCTTCCAGTGCGTCGCGGTCTGCCCGACCGGAATCGATATCCGCGACGGTTCGCAGCTCGACTGTATCCAGTGCGGCCTCTGCATCGATGCCTGCGATACCGTGATGACGAAAATCGGCCGGGAAACCCGTCTGATCGGCTACGACAACGACATCAACATCCAGCGCCGCCAGGCCGGCAAGCCGCCGATCTACCGCATCGTGAGGCCGCGCACCATGGTCTACTCGGCCCTGATCGCCTCGGTCGGCGCGATCATGCTGTACGCGCTGATGACGCGTTCGCTGCTCGATATCAACGTGTTGCACGACCGCAATCCGGTGGCGGTGAAACTGAGCGATGGATCGATCCGCAATGCCTATACCGTTCGCCTCCTCAACAAGCGCGGCTTCGACCGGGTCATCGCGATCGACATCGACGGCCCGGTCAACGCATCTGTGCATGTTGTGGGCGCTGATTCCGTGACGCCGGACCGTCCCATGATCGTGCTCGGACGGGATCAGACCACCGAACTGAGAGTTCTGGTCACCGCGCCCGCCGAGAACAACCCCGAAAAATCCATACCGGTACGATTCCGGGTCACCGATATCGGGCTCGGCGAAGTTGCGTCGGCGACCGACAACTTCGTTTCGCCATGAGCGCACAGGAGTCTCGCATGAGCAGACCACCCGTTTCCCCGAAACCACTGACCGGCGGCAAGGTGCTGGCCATGCTGATCGCCTTCTTCGGTGTCATCTTCTCGGTCAACATGGTCATGATGCGGCTTGCGATCCAGACCATGCCCGGCACCGAGGTCGACAGCGCCTATACCGCGAGCCTCGCTTACGAAAAGGAGATCGTGACCGCACATGACCAGAACGCGCGGAACTGGAAGGTCGACGCCCATATCGAGCGCGGTCCGGATGGCGGCGCGACGCTGCGGGTCGAGGCCAGGGACAATGACGGCAAGCCGATGTCGGGCCTGAAGTTTCAGGGCCGTTTCGAGCGCCCGACCGATCGGCGCGCCGATCAGCCGGTGGAAATGGCGGAGATGGGAATCGGCATCTATCGCGGCAACGCACCGCTGATCGCCGCCGGACAATGGGATCTGGTGATCGAGGGCGTCGCGGCGGGAAAGCGGATGTTCCTGTCGAAGAACCGCGTGATGCTGAACTAGAAGAGGCTGCGTGATGCAGGCGACACGGGATTTTTCACACTACGTCAGGGACGCAGGCGCGGGCCTCTCGCATATCGATCTGGCGGTCGAGGGCGTCAGTTGCGCCGGCTGCATGTCGAAGATCGAGCGCGGGCTTTCGGCGATACCCGACGTCACGCTGGCGCGGGTCAATCTGACCGACCGCCGCGTGGCGCTGGAATGGAAGCAGGGTACGCTCGATCCCGCCCGTTTCATCGACCGGCTGGCCGAGCTCGGATACAAGGCCTATCCGTTCGAAACCGCGGGTGCGGAAGCCGTCGAGGCCGAACAATCGCGCTTTCTGCTGCGCTGTCTCGGTGTCGCGGCGTTCGCCACCATGAACGTGATGATGTTGTCGATCCCGGTGTGGTCCGGCAACGTCAGCGACATGATTCCGGAACAGCGCGATTTCTTTCACTGGCTGTCGGCGCTGATCGCGTTGCCGGCCGCGGCCTATGCCGGTCAGCCGTTCTTCCGTTCGGCCTGGAACGCGCTGAGCACGCGCAATGTCAACATGGACGTGCCGATCTCGATCGGCGTCATCCTCGCGCTCGGCATGTCGGTGGTGGAAACCATCAACCACGCCGAACATGCCTATTTCGACGCGGCGATCATTCTGCTGACATTCCTGCTGGTCGGTCGCTATCTCGACCAGAGCATGCGGCGGCGTACCCGCGCAGTGGCCGGGAATCTCGCCGCGCTGAAGGCCGAGACCGCCACCAAATTTGTCGGCCCCGACGAGATTTCGGAAGTGCCGGTGGCCGCGATCGACCCCGGCGACATCGTGCTGCTGCGGCCGGGCGAGCGTTGCGCGGTCGACGGCACCGTGATCGAGGGACGATCCGAGATCGACCAGAGCCTGATCACCGGCGAGACCCGCCACGTCGCGGCCGAGCAGGGCACCGCGGTCTACGCCGGCTCGCTCAACATGACGGGCACGTTGCGGGTTCGCGTCTCCGCCGCGTCCGAAGGGACGCTGCTGGCGGAAATCACCCGGCTGCTCGACAATGCACTGCAGGCCCGCTCCCGTTACGTGCGTCTCGCCGACCGCGCCTCCCGGCTGTACGCGCCGGTGGTGCATGCCACGGCGCTGCTGACGATCCTCGGCTGGGTCCTGTTCGGCGCGAGCTGGCACGACGCCATCGTCACCGGGGTCGCCGTTCTCATCATCACCTGTCCCTGCGCGCTCGGCCTCGCCATTCCGACGGTGCAGACGGTGGCGTCCGGCGCGATGTTTCGGGCCGGGGTGCTGCTCAATTCCGGCGATTCGATCGAACGGCTTGCCGAGGTCGACCACATCATCTTCGACAAGACGGGAACCCTGACGCTGCCCGATCTCGAAGTCGTCAACGCCGCCGGTATCCCCGAGGACGTGTTCAGGCTCGCCGGCCAGTTGGCGCTGGCCAGCCATCATCCGGTCGCCGCCGCAGTGGCGCGGGCTTCGAATGCGAAGGCGCCGCTGGCGGGCGCGGTCGAAGAGCCCGGGCAGGGGGTGCGCGCCACCCTGGACGGAAAAGAGCTGCGGCTTGGCCGGCCATCGTTTTGCGCCGCCGAGCAATTGGCCAGCGACAGCCAAAATCTCGATCCGGAAGCCTCCATCGTTGCGTTCAGCGATGGCGAAAAAAGCTACGTGTTCTGCGTCCGGCAGGGACTGCGCCCGGATGCACAGGCGACGATATCGGCGCTGCAGCATCGCAACATCAAGGTCGAGATTCTCTCGGGCGATCGCGATCCCGCGGTGCGCGCCGCTGCCCGCGCGCTTGGCATCAGCGACTGGCGGGCGGGCGTCACGCCTGCCGACAAGATCGCGCGCATCGAGGAACTGAAGGCCCAGGGGACCAAGGTGATGATGGTCGGCGATGGCCTGAACGACGCGCCGTCGCTGGCGGCAGCGCATGTCTCGATGTCGCCGATCTCCGCCGCGCATCTGAGCCAGGCGACCGCCGACCTGGTCTTCCTCGGCAAGCCCTTGGCCCCGGTGGTGGCCGCGATCGACTTTTCCCGTAAGGCGCTGCTGCTGATGCGTCAAAACCTCTGGCTCGCAGTCGTCTACAATTTTCTGGCGGTCCCGATTGCGATCAGCGGCGTGGTGACGCCGCTGATCGCCGCGGCGGCGATGTCGGGCTCCTCCATCCTGGTCATGCTCAACGCGTTGCGCGCCCGCCGCGTCGCGGACAGGAGGTCCTGATGGAAGTGCTGGTCTTTCTCGTGCCGCTGGCGCTGGGGCTCGGGCTGGTCGGCCTGATGGGATTTCTCTGGTCGCTGAAGAGCGGCCAGTATGACGATCTCGAAGGCGCGGCCTTGCGCGCCATCGCCGACGACGAACCGGCGGTTGCGCCGGCGGTCGAGGCGAAACCTTCGACGGTGCGGCCGGCGTAGCCGGTCCTGCGATCCCTGCTTTGCACTCGCCTGAAGCTTAGGCACAGCTCTTGCTTGCCTTTTTTAACCAGCTTCTGCCGAGGTCCAAATGTTACCGATACCGCGCCGGTTCGGCCACTTTGTCTACGGATTCATTCAGTCCGGCCTGACCTGCGCGGTAGCAGCGGCAATCGCCAGCGTCCCGTTCCTGTCGGCGGGAACGTTCGTCACGCACTGGCTGCAATCCTGGCTGATGGCCTGGATCATGATGACGCCGATTGTGCTCTTCGCCGCGCCCGCGATTCGAAGACTGACCCACCTCCTGACGCGGGAAGACTGACCGTCCGGGATAAGGCCGCAATTCGCCGCCAACGCAGATGTGTTCGCGTTGCGCAGTGACAATCCCGGCGGCGCATGATTGTTGAACGGAATGAGGTTGCTCCTGATATCGCTGGTGTCGTGGCTGGCCCTCGGGCCGGTCCGCGCGGAATGGCGTGCCGAGACGGTGCCGACGCCAGGCCCTGTGACTTCGGTCGAAGTCCGGGGCACGGATACGCGCATCGCGATCGGGCCGAACTGGTACCGGATTGCCCCCGCGACCGGCACGCTGATAACAGCGCAAGCGCCTGACTTTCCCGCCGTACCTTCGGGCGGTCTTTCGGACGGACGGGTCGCAAGCAGTGGCGGCGCAATCGCCCGCGCCTGGCTCGCTCATCCGACCGATCGTTACCGCCATGGTGTTCTCGGCGATGCCATTGAAGCCGGGAGCCTGGTCATCGAGCGAAGCGATGGAAGAATCGGCACCGTAGCTGCCGGCGCCAACGCGGTGTTCGAGGATCTGTTGCCGCGCATCGTCACCCTGGATGGTGTCGATCGAATCGTGGTGGTCAAGTCGTATCTTCAGCGCGGTTCGGCGCTGGCGATTATCGATGCCGAGTCCATGAAGATCGTTGCGGAGACGCCGCCGATCGGTCACGCGCATGCGTGGCTGAATCCGGCCGGCATCGCCGATTTCGATGGCGACGGCACCACCGATATTGCCTTCGTGCGCCAACCCCACGTCGTCGGTCTGCTGCAGCTGTGGTCCTGGCAGGACCGGCAATTGAGAAAGGTCGCCGAGGTTCCCGATGCTTCCAATCACTTCATCGGGTCGAAAGCGCTTGGCATGAGCTGGACAGCGGATTTCGACGCCGACGGCCACCCCGATCTGGCGGTACCAAGCCTCGATCGGCGCTCGCTTCGCCTCATCGCCTTCGTACCGAAGGTTCGCGATATCGCCCGGATTCCGCTGCCGGCACGCCTCGCAACGAATATCGGATCGACCGGTTCCGGGCGACATCCGGGTCTGATTGCCGGCCTGGAAGACGGCCGGCTGGTCATCATCCGCGAATAGTGGAACGACTGCGGAACC
>CALROE020000125.1:0-7753 GCA_943369715.1 Bradyrhizobium ivorense | reverse complement strand
CCGCTGGCGCCATCCCGATCGCGGCATGGTGTCGCCGGCGGAGTTCATTCCCGTGGCCGAGGAAACCGGCCTGATCATCCCGCTGGGTGAATGGATCTTGCGGCAGGTTTGCACCGATGCGCTGAGCTGGCCGCGGCACATCCGGGTGGCGGTAAACCTTTCGCCGGTTCAGTTCAGAAGTCCCAACCTCGTCCAGACCGTGTTCACCGCGCTGGCCGTCAGCCACCTCGAGCCCGGAAGACTCGAGCTGGAAATCACCGAGACCACGCTGCTTCAGGACAGCGAGGCCATTCTCGAAAGACTGCACCAGCTCAAGAGCTACGGCGTTCAGATTTCGATGGACGATTTCGGCACGGGATATTCGAGCCTGAGCTATCTGCGAAGTTTCCCCTTCGACAAGATCAAGATCGACCAGAGCTTCGTTCGGGGGCTGGGCAAACTGCAGGATTCCCTGGCGATCATCCGCGCGGTGATCAGTCTCGGCAGAAATCTCGGAATGACCACCAATGCCGAGGGAGTGGAGACCGCTGATCAGCTTCGCATTCTCAAGGAAGAACTTTGCGATGAGGTGCAGGGCTTTCTGTTCAGCCCGGCCGTGCCCTTGGAGGAAACGCATCGGCTGCTGGGGCTGTCTCGGTCGTCGGCCGTGATCGTCGCCTGAAATTCGCCGTCTCGGGTCCCGGCGCTGACACTGGCCTTGCACGGGGGGATCACCACTTTTCTGGCGCGAACCGTGATTTCGGGTTTCAACGCCTCCCGCCATCGGCCACAATGGCCGGCGAAGGCACGACCATAACGCGCCGTTGGGAGGAATACCCGATGTCCAATCCATCCTTGCCGCGTATCGCCGGCCTCGTTCTCGGTCTCTCCGTCGCGATGGCGATGCCCGCGGGCGCCGACGCGCTCCGGGATGAAATCGCGCCGACCGGCAAGCTGCGGGTGGCGATCGCGATCAGCCCGGCGGGCGGCGCGTTCTGGTCGACGCGAACGGAAGGTGGAGGCTATGCCGGGGTGCCGGTTGCCCTCGGGAGGGCGATGGCGGCGCAGCTCGGCGTATCAGTGGAATTTGTCGCGCATCAGAATTCCGGCCAGATCGTCGACGCCGCGTCGAAAGGCACCTGGGACGTCACCTTCCTGCCGAAGGATCCCGAGCGGGAAGGCAAGATGGCGTTCGGACCGATCTACGAGGTGACGGACGCGACCTACATCGTCAAGGCGGGATCGCCGGCGACGAATTTCGCGTCGCTCGACCAGCCCGGCGTCAAGGTCGCCGCCGTCAACAACACCACCACCATGCGTGGAGCGATCGCGCATTTGAAGAACGCCAGGGTCACCGGCTATCAGACCTATGACGAGATTTCCGGGCTGCTCGCGAAAGGCGAGATCGATGCCTTCGCGCTGTCGCGCGGCCAGCTCAACGCCATGGCGAAGAAGATCCCGGGCACGCGGGTGCTGGATGAAACCTTCAAGCAGACCGTGACCGCGGTCGCGGTGCCGCCGAACCATCCGCTGTCGCTGGCTTTTGCCGCCAGTTTCATGACCGAAGTCACCACCAACGGCGTGCTGCGCACGGCCTACGACAACAACGGGCTGAAGGACCATCCGATCCGGACGAAGTAGGGGGCGGGGACCTATCGGCTTGCGGGGGAGGTACCATGCGAGTAGCCTTCCGGGGCGCAACGGCCAGATAATGGAGGAAATAGCCCATGAACATCAAAGATATTTCCGCGAACTCGGTACGATTGCTCCTTGGAATTGTCGGTGCAGGTACCGTTGGGGCGGCATTGGAACCTGCGCAAGCGTCAAACGATATCTTCGCCCGGCCGTTTCTGAACAAGGGAGCGGGGATGACCATCCCCGCCATGGTTTATGATCCAACCCTTCAGATGATGGTCGATCCGCTCACGCGGGCGCCGGTTTACGAGAAAAACAACAACATGCAGCTCGCAAAGGTGACGGCCGGCTGCAAGGATTGTCCAAAATACGACGAGTAAAGCGTTGCAAGGCGTGCGGTGATGAAATCCATTCTGCTCATCACCGCGCGCTTCGATCCAGCGGCTGATCTGCTGCTGGCGGAACTGCGGCGACGGAATGTGCCGTGCGTCCGCTGGAATACCGACCATTTTCCGCTGGACTCCGTTTTGACGTATCGCGCGTCAAATGGCGGCTTCAGTGCGGAATTCGTCTCGGACGGCCGCAGGGTTGACCTCGAGACCATTGCAAGCATCTGGTGGCAGTGGGATCAGCCCGCAGGGTTTCCTGCCGAACTTGCGGGCGAGGAAAAGCGATTTGCGGAAACCGAGTCGCAGCTTGCGCTCGCAGCGCTGACCACGATCGGCAGGTTCTTGTGGATCAACAATCCGATCTGCGAACGGGCCGCCAGATCGAAGCCCGCCCAATTGTTCGTTGCCGGCGAGGTCGGCCTGGACATTCCGTGTACAGTCATCACCAACGATCCTGACGAAGTCCGTCAGTTCGTCGCAGCCGCTCAAACCCAAACGATTTACAAAGGCCTGTCGCAGGCCCGCGACCTTGAGCCCGGCAAGGCGCTTTTCACCGGGCTTCTGACGCCGGAACGGGTCGCGGATCTCGATCTCATTCGGGTGACACCGGGGATTTTTCAGGAGCGTGTTCAAAAATCTTACGAGATCCGTGTGACGGTGGTCGGCAAGCGCATTTTCAGCGCCAAGATCGACTCCCAGGCGCACGCGAAAGCGGCGCTCGATTGGCGGCCGTTCCTGCAGGATCTGGAATACGAGGTGGTCGAGCTTCCAGCAGAGATCGAGGCAAAGATTCTCGCCTTCATGAAAACCTTCAGCCTGATTTACGGCGCCTTCGATTTCATCGTCACGCCGGAAGGACGGTACGTATTTCTGGAGGTGAATCCTTCCGGACAATACATGTGGGTCGAGTGCGCCACGGGTCTTGAGATCACGGCGGCGCTTGCCGATGCCCTGAGCGAACCGTACCGGCCATGAAACTCGGCGACGCCTCGCTGGATCAAACGCACAACCGGGCCCGTTTGGATCTTGGAGATCTTGGAAAAGAAGGTAATGTCGGCCCTACAATAAGAACAGGGAGAAGACAACATGCGCAAGGCAATCAGTTTAGTTCTTTTCACCGCATTCATCGGGCTGACCTTGTCCCAGGCTTTTGCCCAGTCGACCGATCAGCAGAAGCAAAAGTGGGGCGGGGGCAAGCAACGCGACTGCGTTGAGCGCGGTAACTGTCCAAAATAAAAGTCTTCCGAGGTCGGTGCCGTAGCCGGATCGAGCCAGGAGGTCGCGCGACTGCGCGGCCGATGGCGTAATCCCGTGCGGTGGTGAGGCCGGCCCCCCGGATTGCGCCAGCGGACGACGCTGCGCGCCGACCGCTGGCTCCATCCGGGCTACTAATTCGTCGCGCCCGCGGGGATCGGGTCGAGGCCGGTCTTGATCATCGTCGCCCGCGCCGCCGGCGACGCGAGAAACTTGATCAGGGCCTTGCCGGCGTCGAGGGCGCCTTTGCCCACCCTGCTCTCTCTCCTCGCATGGCTCACGAATTGACGTGCACGAAATCCCTCAGCAGCGGATAGATTTCGTTGTTCCAGCGCCTTCCCGAGAACACGCCGTAATGGCCGACGCCGGCCTGCATGTGGTGCACCTTGCGATAGGCGCGCACGCCGGTGCAGAGGTCCTGCGCCGCCAGCGTCTGGCCGATCGAGCAGATGTCGTCTTTTTCGCCTTCCACCGTCATCAGGCCCATGCGCTTGATCGAGGCCGGGTTCACCGGCCGGCCCTTGTAGGTCATCTTGCCCTGCGGCAGCAGGTGTTCCTGAAACACGTCGCGCACGGTTTCGATGTAGAATTCGGCCGGCAGGTCCATCACGGCGAAATATTCGTCGTAGAAGGTTTTTATCACCTCGGCCTTCTCGGTCTCGCCCTTGGCGAGATGATGGGCGAGATCGATATGCGACTTGATGTGGCGCTCGAGGTTCATCGACACGAAGGCGGTGAGCTGCACGAATCCGGGATAGACCTGGCGGAACGCGCCCTTGCACTGGAACGGCACGTAGTTGATCAGGTTCTCTTCGAACCAGCTGATCGGCTTGCTCTTGGCGAACTCGTTGACCTTGGTGGGTTGAATGCGGGTATCGATCGGACCAGCCATCAGAGTCAGCGTCGCCGGACGGGCAGGGTGATTGTCCTCGGACATGATGGCCGCGGCCGCCAGCGCCGACACCGACGGCTGGCAGATCGCCACCATGTGCGCGCGCGGGCCCAGTTGATCCATGAAGGTGATGAGGTGCCCGGTGTATTCGTCGAGGCCGAACTTGCCGTGCTCGCGCGGGATGTCGCGGGGATTGTGCCAGTCGGTGATGTAGACGTCGTGGTCCTGCAACAGCGTCTTCACGGTGCCGCGCAGCAGCGTGGCGAAATGGCCGGACATCGGCGCCACCAGCAGCATGCGCGGCTGCTCCGGCGAGTTTTCCTTCTTGAAGTGCAGCAGCGAGCCGAATGGCGTCGCGTAGACGACTTCCTCGGTCACCGCCAGTTCCTGGTTGCCCACCATCACCCTGTCGATGCCGTAGGCCGGGCGGGTATAGGTGAGCGAGGTGCGCGAGATCAGTTCGAGGGCGGCGGCGAGTCGCCCGAATAGCCTGTCGGAGACGCCTTGCGGGACGAGGTTGAGGTATCGCAGCGCCGATGCGGCCCCGCTCCGCCATGGCGCCGTCAGGTCCATGTGGTTCTGATAGGCTTGATACATCATCGACTTCATCCGGATACGCCCCCGTGGGTATTGCCATGCAATATCGACGCCAAGGCGGCGTGGGGCGCGCCCGCAAACTGGCACGTCGCTTGCTGCATGAAACGCGCGAGGCATGAACCATGGGCACTTTGCGGGCGGGATCGCTTGGGCAAAGCGGTGTCCGCACGGCCCTGCCGAACGTTCAGGCGTGAAGGAAAAGCCATATGGCGAAAGCGACACTGACCATCAGCAGCAAGAACTATTCGTCCTGGTCGCTGCGCGGCTGGCTGCTGACGAAGTTTTCCGGGTTGGAGTTCGACGAAATCGTCACTGCCCCCGACGATGCCTCGGCGCGGGCCGAGATCCTGCTGCTGTCGTCATCGATCCTGGTGCCCTGCCTGCGCCACGACGGTGCGACCGTGTGGGATACGCTGGCGATCGCCGAGTATCTCAACGAGATCAAGCCCGATGCCGGGCTGTTGCCGGATGACCGCATTTTACGGGCGCATTGCCGCTCCATTTGCGGCGAGATCCATTCCGGATTCACCACGCTGCGCGCGTCGCTGCCGGTCAATTTGAAGGGACATTTCCCCGGCTTCAAGATCTGGTCGCGCGCGCAATCGGATATCGACCGGGTCTGCACCATCTGGCGCGAATGCCTCGCCGAATCCGGCGGACCGTTCCTGTTCGGCGAACGTAGCATGGCGGACGCGATGTATGCGCCGGTGGTGACCCGCTTCATGACCTATGACGTGAAGCTGGAGCCGCGGCTCAAGGCCTATGCCGACATGATCATGGGACTGCCCGAGATGCAGGAATGGATCGAGGCCGCCAAGGCCGAACCTGCCGACATCGAGGAGCTCGAGGTCGAATATTAGGCAGCGCGCAAGCTCCGCTGCCTGTTTGCCGGGCGCTCGTGCAAGGCACGATTTGCTCAACATGCTGCCATGCGGGGCCGTTGCTCGGCCGGCGTCGCCGAGCCGGCGAACCGCGCGGCAAAGAAACGTAAACTCGAATTTCGGTATCGGTCCAACGGCTTCAACGCATCGGCGGCGGTTGCAATCGATTTTTGTCGCGGTGCAACGCGGCTGGCGCGAATTTCGCATAGCACCATGAAGCTGTGAACGCGACGATGCGGCGCTGCCGAAAAATTGGACGCCTCCCGGTCGCGTGAAATATTCAGATTGGAGGGTGTCATGAACGTGCATGCCGCGATCGATTCCAAAGCGTCCGGCCTTACCCGCCCGAACGGCGATGCCCTCCGCCTGAACGCCAGGAATTTCGTGGCGATCGATCGCGACCGCGATGCGTTGCACGAGCCGACGTATCGGCCGCAGGCGCTCTACAATCGCGCCAACGAAGGCTTTCATGCCAACAACGAAACCTTCCTCCTCCACGAAGTCTCGACGAACCTGCCGATTTACCTGCCCGATACCGGCCCCACCGATTTCCATCTTCATCTGCCGCCGGGCGGTTACCAGCTCGTGCTGGTCACGTCGGGCGTGTTCACCTTCGATTACGATGGCCGGGTTTGCTATGTCGGCCCCGGCGCGGTGATTCTGCAGAGCGCGATCGTGCATCGCCAGCTGTTTTACACCTGGGCGGGCTTGTCCACGGAAGAGAACCTGAAAACGGCGCAGACGGTGGTGCCGGATCCGATTTCCATGGGCTATTCCGGCAAGTTTCTCGAAGGCTTCATTACCGATCCCACGACCTTCCCCAACCCGACGGTGGTGGGTCCGGATCAGATCAACGAGGCGGAAACACCGCGTGTGGCGTGGAGCCATCCGCTGCATGACCGACCGTCCGGCGCCTCTTTCTGGCTGCAGGACCCGCTGGAGCTGGAAGCGCTCTACAAGCCGGTGCCGGCGGGGTGCCCCGTCAAATCCGCCGGGCCTGTTTATGTACGCGATATCGGAATCGAAATTCCAAGCGGCCGGCTGACGACCGGACACATCATCGCGACCGACCCGCGTGGCCAGTCGCTGTTGCCGAAGAGCTCGTCAGCACCAGCGGACACCGCCTTTCTCGATAAAGGCGAGGTGGTCATCTATCGCGTCATTCGCGGAACGGCCGAATTCCAGAACAGCGCGGGCGAGAATTTCGAGCTTGCGACCGGCGACACGGTGACGGCCGGCAAGAACACGATCTCGCTCACGGGGGTCGGCGAGAATACACAAATCCTCCGGCTAGGCTTGCTGAAAGGCATGGAGAATCTTCGCAGCTGGACGCCGACGCAGCGGGACGAAATTGACGGCCTGGCTGGTCAAATCATTACGCGGAAGGACATTCGTCCGCTGCGTACCGAAGGAAAGCCGGTCGGGTATTTGTACGAATGATGCGGGCGCGGTGATGCCAATCCCGAGATGTCGGCGAAGGCTGCACCGGCTGGCACAAGCTCGAATGTGATTTCAGATCGTGATCATGACCAAGGGGTCAGATCGAGATCATGACCAAGGGGGAGTTGCGCGATGTCATCGCCGGAGGAATTAACCTTTGTGCTCGGCCGCTGGCTGCGACCGATTGTGATCGTGCTCCATGTGGTGCGCCGCATCACATTTCAGCCGATATCTAGCCGTGAACAGGAGGGTACAGCCCCGAACCGCTGATTCGGGCGCGATTCGTTCCCACGGCGTTCCAAAGCTTAAGGTCAGGTCGCCGGCCGTTGCATTGTGGCACAGTGACGGGCTTCAAGAGCTGGATTCAAGATTTGGGTGAAGCGGGCCGGGGAGCAGCCGGCAGGCGCCAGCCGACCACGGTGGCCTCGACGGCGCCGCCGGACTCGTTGTTGCGCCATGCGCCGTCGACGAAGCGGCAGGCGAACGGCAGCTGGTAAGTGCCGCTGTGATCCTCGCAAAGCACCTGAACCGGCTGATCCGGCGGCGGTTCGCCGTTGCCATTGAACTCCGCCAACCGTCGTTCGCGAGTTGCCATCCAGTGATTCTCCCTCAGTGACATACTGGCGCCGCGGTTCCGGAGCCGCGCCAGCGCCGTCCCTTGCCTCAGGTGGGGTGTCCCGTGCAAA
>CALROE020000124.1:0-7754 GCA_943369715.1 Bradyrhizobium ivorense | reverse complement strand
AGGCCTGACGCCTGCCGCCGGGTAGTCGCGAGGCGAAGCTCTCACCAGCTGTAGCGCGCCACGCCCTTGCCGCCATAGCTGCGGGTCACGTCGCCAGAATTCCGTTGCCGTTCGCGTTGATGGTTGCGGCCGCAGTAGTGCCCACGGTGATCCCGCCGATGCCGGTCGACGTGGCGTTGATGCCGAGGCCGGCGGCATTGATCGCGCCCTGGCCGTTGACGGTCACCAGACCGTCGACGCCGGCCGCCCGGATGGCGGTGCCGTTCGAGGTCGTAATGGCGCCGGCCGTCGCGGTGATCGTACCGGCGCCGATGTTGGTGATGTGCAGGCCATTGCCGCTGGTGCCTGACGTCGTGATGGTGCCTGTGCCGCCATAGCTGACCGCGCCGCCATTGCCGTCGAGCTGCATGGCGTTGATGGCGTTCTGGCTGGTCGTCACCGCGCCGTTGTTGGTGAATGCGATGCCGCCATTGGCCTTCGTGGTCACCAGATTGAGACCGAACGTATCCACGGTGACGCCGCCATTGACCTGTCCGATCAGGTCCGCATTGAAGCTCTGAATGCGATCGCTGGTCGCGGCATTCGGGCTGGTATTGTTGGTCGTGTTCGTCGTCGAGGTGTTCGCTGCGCAACTCACGGTGACGGGATCGCTGCCCGAGGTGGAGCAGGCGGCGAATGCGCCCTGCGGATTGACCAGCAGCGCGGGCAGACTGAGCATCGAGATTGCGACGAGGGCAGTAGAGCCTTTCAATGCCGCGTCGCGCCGTTTGTTTCGCATTTTTGTATTCCTTGCGGCGCGACCGTCACGCGTGAATCGCAAGGGAACCTAGTGCCGGTGGCGCGTGGGCGAAATGCATTTTCCGATTACGGCGCTACTTCGTCGGAGCGTGTAGCAATTTCGGCGCACTACCATATGGGTATGGTGCGAATGCAAACGTCAGTTGCCGTGGCCACGTTTCGGAAAAGTGCCGATGCCCTGGTCGGGCGAGAGGATCTTTTTTCCGGCCGGCGCAAGGAAGGTGACCAGCAGGAGAGTGGCGCTCAGGACGATGGCCGTCACCAGCAAGGCATCGGCGGAAATCTTTTTCCCGCCGGCTTCGCTCGCTGCGGCGAACTTCGAATAACCCTTCGGTTTGCGGCTCTGGTTTCGCGCCATCGTCATCGAGCGCCTGCTTCACCACATGTATCTGGCGACGCCTTTGCCGGCATAGGAATTGACGTTGCCGGCGAACTCACCCTCGAAGGTGGCGGCGAGCGAGAACCCGGAAAGCCATTTCACCTCGGCGGAAGCAGTGGTCAGCGCCTTGTCGGCCGACTGCGCCGCGCCGTTCACCGCGAAGCTCGCCCCGGGCAGCGTCTGGAAGGTCGCGGCGATGCTGCGGCCGGTGTTGAAATCATGCGCCCAGGCCGCGCGCCCGCGCAGCGTCAGCACCGCGTCCTGCATGGCGAAGGACCTGTCGGTGCGCAGGCCGAGTTCGCTGCGCGACGCCGTGACGGTCTTGCTCCCATAGGCGAGCGCGAAGGTATTCGCCCCCGAAACCACGCTTTCCGCATAGGCCGGCAATTCGAACGTCGTGAACTGTCCGGCGGCGTAGGGCGTCAGGCCGATCAGCGGCGTCGCGAAACGGTAGCCGGCCTCGGCGCGGCCGGAGAATGCGTTGGCGTTGAATTGGGCGCGCAGCCGGTCGACGCCTGCGACGGTGACGGTTCGATCGGTTGTGACATCCTGCCAGCCATAGGCCAGCGCGGCTGAAAGATAGGCCGGGCCGGCGGTGTGGCGGAGGAAGGCGCCGGCCTGGAACAGGTCGGAACGGCCGCTGCCGAAACCATTGACGCTGAAACTGGTGCCGCCGCCGGCCAGCGCAAAACCCGCCAGTGTATGCGGCGAGAAGCGGTAGTCGGCGCCGACGGCGGTGCCGTAGATGCGGCTGGTCGCGGTGTTGGTGCCGAGCGTGGCGTTGCCGTCGGTGGTCTGCGATCCGCCATAGCCTGCCGCCCACACGCTCCAGCGCGGGATGAAGGCGAGCGGCGCGCCGGCCTTGGTGATCATGGCATAGGCCTCGCGTCCCGGGCCTCGCCCCATGCTCGCTTCGGCGAATTGCGCTGCGCCCGATGGCGGCGACGTGTCGCCGCGTCCGCCGAGGAAGGGATCGGTCATCACGCCCATGAACTGGGTCATGGCGTCGATGGTTGTCTGCTGGCTGCCGACAGCCGTTTCGCCGGAAACCTGGCTCAGACCGGCCGGCGTCAGCGCCGCGAAGGCCAGCGGAATGCCGCCGGTTGAATCGAAGAAGTTGGTCAGCGCATTGCCGACATTGGCCTGATTGCCGCCGAGGCCGCCGGGGACAGCGAAGTTGAGCGCGAGATCGAGATAGACGTTGTTGGCGTCGTAGCTCAGGGTCGAGGTCACGCTGGAGGGCAGGCTGCTGTTGACGAGCGTGCCGAAAGTACTGCCGCCGAGGCCGCCGGCCGCATTGAGGATCGTGTATTGCCTGGTGACATAGCTGCCCGGCGCAAAGTTCGCGTTGACGGTCGCGCCGCCGAGCGTCGCAGCGCCGGTGACGTTGACGCGGTCGGCATTGGCCGGTGATACCTCGATCATGTAGGACGAGGCGGCGGTGAAACCGAGATTGCCGTTCACCGCGAGCGTTCCGATCGAATTGCCCGGCGCCAGCGTGCCGCCATTGATGGTGGTGGCGCCGACGCTGCCGCTGCCGCCGAGCGTGCCGCCGGTATTCACCGTGGTCAGTGACGAGGTCGCGGTCGAGCCGTTGATCGAGAGCGTGCCGGCATTGACCGTGGTGGCGCCGAGATAGGTGTTGATGCCGGACAGCGTCTGGTGGCCGCCATTGAGGATGAGACCGCCGGTGACGACGCCGAAGACCGGCTTGATGATGCCGGCGAAATCCGACGCCGCATTGGTGATGACCAGATTGTTGTTGTAGACGGTGACGATGCTGCCGGTGACGCCGCGCAGCGCCCGGATCGAGACGTCCCCTGGCGCAGCGCTGATATCGAGTTTGGCGCCGCTGGCCGCGATATTCACTTCGCTGGATGCGGCGATCGCTTGTGCGCTTCGAAGTTCCAGTTCCGCGTTGGTGCCGGTGAGCGTGGTGGCGCCGGTATAGGTGTTGTCGTTCGTCAACTTCAGCACGGAATTCTGGCCAAGCGTCAGGCCGCCGCTGCCGTCGATGACGCCTTGCATGAAGGTGCTGACCCGAAGGGAATCATGCTCGATCGTCAGCGTCCTGGTGCCGAGATGCACTGCCGTTCCGGCCCCGCCGATCAGAAAGCCGACCGACGCGCCGTTGACGGTTCCCGCGATGTCCAGCGTGGCATTGTTCTGCATGCTGAAAAACGTATTGGTCACGTCGGCGCCGCCGGTCAGCACGACCGTTCCTTCATAGATTGTGAAAGTGCCGCCGCCCGGCCAGGTGTTGCCGCTGAAGGTGAAGGTGCCGGTGCCGTATTTCTCAAATCCGATCCAGGCGTTGGTGACGTTTCCCGAAAAGGCTGTCGAGGAATTGTCGGCGCCGAACCGCAGGGTCGCGGAGCTGCTTCCGGAACGCAGCGTGCCCGCCCCTTCCAACGACGCAACGGTTTGCTGGGTATTGTTGATGTTGAACGTCGCGCCCGCCGCGATGCTCAGCGCCGTGGAACTGCTGAGCACGTTGTTGGCGTTGACTTCAAGGGTGCCGGCGGAAACCGTGGTCGCGCCGGTGTAGGTGTTGGCGCCGGACAGGACCAGAGTCGAGCCGGCGCCGTTCTGAACGATGCCGCCAGTGCCCGTAATGGCGTTGGCGATGGTATGGGTACCGCTCGTCGAGGTGTTGAGAATGCCCCCCGACAGCGTCACGGTCTGGCCGCCATCGACGGTATAAGAAGTCGTCGCGGTGGTGTTAAAGGTCCAGCCTGCCAGGGTCGCGGGGCCGGCGAGGGTCACCGTTTCCGATGCGTTCGCCGTATTGCCGAAGGTTGCGGTGTCGGCGGCGAGATTGCCGGGGAACGCGGTATTCAAATTCCAGTTGGCAGGCGTCGTGTAGGCTGCGCCCGAGCCGCCAACCCAGACGTAGTCGTCCGCCTGGACAGGCGCGGCCAGCAACAGCGCGGCGGGCGTCAGCACCGTGGTGGAGACCAGCAGGCGGCGACCGAGCGACCCCAGGCGCCGGCCAACGGCGCCAGCGAACGGCGGCTTTGCAATCATCATGACGTCACATCCCCGCAACTATCCCGTTCCGGCGCACGTCAGCGCGCCGGCCGGTTGACATATCTGCCTTGGCTTTCAGGTTACGCGTGAGCGGCGATGCCAGTTCACGCGCACGGTCCCAGCCCCGGCCGGGACAATAGGTGCGATGCGGGATGGTGAAAAATTGAGTCTCTGAATGCCATCCATAACTCCCGCGAATGTTTCGCGGCACGGGCGGACACCTCGCATTTGTTCGGCGGCGCGCGGCTTTTGTCTTGGACAGCGGCCGATGGGACGACCTATGTATCACCCGCGCGAATGATTATTGGGAGTACGGACGGGAATGGCGACCATCAACCTGCGGAGCGTCGATCTCAACCTGCTGATCGTGTTCGACGCCGTGTTCGCCACCGGCAATATCAGCCACGCCGCCCGGCAACTGGCGCTGAGCCAGCCCGCCGTCTCCAACGCGCTGACGCGGCTGCGCGAGCATTTCGACGATCCGCTGTTCGTGCGCGCCGGTCGCGGCGTCAAGCCGACCAACCGCTCGCAGCAGATGATCGAGCCGGTGCGCGAGGCGCTGCGGCTGATCCGCCAGCAGTTCGACGGCGACCGCACCCTCGACCTGGCTTCCTACAAGCGGCACTTCCGCATCGTGATGGTGGACCCGCTGGAGCCGATTCTGATGGCGCCGCTGCTGCGCGAGATCGCCCTTCATGCGCCGCTGGTCACGATCGAGTCGCGGCCGCCGTGGAACACCAACGTCGCCGACGACATCATCGCCGGAACGCTCGATCTGGCCTGCTATACGTTCCCGGTCAGTGCGCCGGGCCTGGTGATGACGACGATATGCCCTTGCGAATATGTCGTCATTGCCCGCAGCAACCATCCGCATATCGGCAGGACGCTGGACCTGAAAACCTTCATGTCGCTCGGCCAGATCGCGCTGATCGGGGAGTTGCGAAACCACGCCACGGTCGATCGTGACATCATCACCCGCGGCGGCAACCGGCGGATCGCCTACCTCGTCAACAAGGTGTGGTCGATGCCGGCGATGGTGGCCGACACCGATCTCGTGGCGGTGGTGCCGCGCCGCTTCGCGGAACGGATGGCGCCGATCTTCGGTCTCACCTTGCATGAGCCGCCGATGCCGATCGCGGAACAGCATTTTCACATGATCTGGCACGAGAATAACAACGACGACCCCGGCCACAAATGGCTGCGCGAGACGCTGATGCGGCAATTGCGGCAGGACGGGTCCGGCAGCGAGCCCGGGCCGACATCGTCGCGGAAGCGGACGGCGGCGAACGCTGGAAAGTAGCGACCAGGCCTGCGCGTGGCGTCACCGGGCGGGCTGGCCGGCAAGCGCCGCCAGCGCGGCGCGCGTCATTTTCCGTCGAAGCCGCGATGCAGCCATGGCTGGAAACTCCGCAGGATCTCCTCCGTCAGCGGCGTCGGCTTGCGCGTCGCCTCGTCCAGCAGCACCGAGACCGATTGCGCCGAGGCGACGCAGACGCCTTGCGAAAACACCACCTGGTCGAACGTCACCGAGGTGCGGCCGAATTTCACCACGCCGAGTCCCATCTCGATGGTGCCCGGCCAGCGCAGTTCGGCGCGGAAATGCATGTCGAGCCGCACCATGATCCAGGTGACGCCCTCGGGCATCAGCCCGTAGCTGCGGTCCTTCATCAGCGTGACGCGGCCGGTTTCGAAATAGCTCGCATACACCGCGTTGTTGACGTGCTGGTTGGGATCGAGGTCGGCGAACCGCACATTGTCCGTCAGCCGGTAGGGGAAATCCTCCAGGCGGGGCGTTGAATCGACACGGGCAGGGGCGTTCACGGGCGATCTCCTGATATCCGACGTCCATACAGCCCAGTTAGTCAGGTCCGGCAAGGGGTTGCCGGGCAGCCCAGCCGTCCATTTATGGCTTTCCTCTGCTTCCGGCGTTGGCTAGACAGGCGCAGCCCGAGGACGCTGGGGTCCAGGGGCAGGGTGCAACCGAAAAGAAGCGTTGAGATGAGCGAAGCGATCAAAACCGATGTGCTGATTATTGGCGCGGGCCCGTGCGGACTGTTTGCCGTGTTCGAACTGGGCCTGCTCGACATGAAGGCGCATCTCGTCGACATCCTCGACAAGATCGGCGGCCAGTGCGCCGAGCTCTATCCGGAAAAGCCGATCTACGACATTCCCGGCATTCCCCTCGTCACCGGCCAGGGCCTGACCGATGCGCTGATGGAGCAGATCAGGCCGTTCAACCCGACCTTCCATCTCAACGAGATGGTGGAGACGATCGAGAAGATCGGCGATCCCGGCTTCCGCGTCACCACCGATGCCGGCCAGGTGTTCGAATGCAAGGTGGTGGTGATCTCGGCGGGCGGCGGCTCGTTCCAGCCGAAGCGGCCGCCGGTGCCGGGCATCGAGGCCTATGAGGGCACCTCGGTATTCTATTCGGTGCGCAAGATGGAGCAGTTCCGCGACAAGGATCTCTTGATCGTCGGCGGCGGCGATTCCGCGCTGGACTGGACCCTCAACCTGCACCCGATCGCCAAGCGCGTCACGTTGTTGCACCGGCGCGACGATTTTCGCGCGGCACCCCACAGCGTCGAACAGATGCGCGCGCTGGTGGCCGCCGGCAAGATGGAATTGAAGATCGGCCAGGTCACCGAGCTCGAGGGCAAGGACGGCCAGCTGACGGGCGCCACCGTCAAGGGCAACGACAACGCGATGACGAAGATCGCCTGCGATACCATCCTGCCGTTCTTCGGCCTGACCATGAAGCTCGGTCCGGTCGCCAACTGGGGCATCGCGCTCGAGCACAATCTGGTGCCGGTCGAGACCTCGGCGTTCGAGACCAGCGTGCCCGGCATCTTCGCCATCGGCGACATCAACACCTATCCCGGCAAGCTGAAGCTGATCCTGTGCGGTTTCCACGAGGGATCGCTGATGGCGCAGAAGGCGCACCGCTACGTCTATCCGGACAAGCGGCTGGTGTTCCAGTACACCACCTCGTCCTCCAGCCTGCAGAAGAAGCTCGGCGTCAACTGATTCCGCTGGCAATGCCATGAAACAGGCACGCCGGCCGGCCCTGAGGCGGGCCGGCGGCACTGGAACCGTCCGCGAAATGGCCTTAGTCTGGGGCCATTGTTTTATGGATTGGCCAGGTGATGAAAATGCAGACTGCGATATCCAGAATTCGACAGACGTTCTTGCTCGCCATTGGTTTCGGCTTGCTCGCCACCATGGCGGCGGCGCAGGTCGCCGAGCCGACCGCGGCGGGGCTGTGGCAGAAGATCGACGACGGCAAGCCGGTGGGCTGGTTCCTGGTGGTCGATCGCGGCGGCATCTTCGAGGGCGCGATCGCCAGGACCTTCCCGCTGCCCGGCGAAGCGCCCAATCCGGTCTGTTCGAAATGCACCGACGATCGCAAGGATGCGCCGATCCTCGGCATTTCCTTCATCCGCGACATGAAGCGCGACGGATTGAAATACGAGAACGGCAACGTGCTCGATCCGCGCGACGGCAAGATCTACAAGGCCAAGATGAGCGTCAGCGCCGACGGCCAGAC
>CALROE020000123.1:0-7756 GCA_943369715.1 Bradyrhizobium ivorense | reverse complement strand
GCCGTCCTTGGTGACGCAGGGCCGGTCGCGGAGCGCCAGATATTGCGCCTGCCGCCGGGCGCGAAACCGCACCCGTTCCGCGTAGGCCGATTCGATTTCGGCCGAGGGGCGGATGTAGATCGAGCCGGAGGTGCCGTCGACGATGACGGCGTCGCCGGGGTCGGCGATGCCCGGCGCGTTCGGTATTTCGCCGACGGCTGGAATGCCCAGCGCCCGCGCCACGATCGAGACGTGGGAATTGGCGGTGCCTTCTTCCAGGATCAGCCCGCGCAAGCGCTTGCGATCGTAATCGAGCAGCGCGGCGGGACCCATCGCACGCGCAATCAGGATGGCGTTTTCGGGCAGCTGCTCCCGGGACGGCGCGTGATCACGTCCCGCCAGCTGCCGCATCAGGCGATGGCCGAGGTCCTCGAGATCGTGCAGGCGGTCGCGCAGGTAAGGATCGGTGGAGCGCAGCATGCGCGCCCGGGTATCGGACTGCACGCGTTCGACCGCGGCCTCGGCGGTGAGGCCGGTGGCGACCGCTTCGTGCAGCTTGTGCGACCAGCCGTGATCGTTGGCGAACATGCGGTAGGCTTCCAGCACGTCGCGGTGCTCGCCGCCGTCGGCGACGTCGCCGCGCTCCAGCATGCGGTCGAGGTCGGCGCGCAGTTTCGCCAGTGCGGCATCGAGCCGCTTGATTTCCTTCGGCAGGTCCTCGGCGATGTAATTGGTGATGACGACGCGCGGCTCGTGCAGCACGACATGGCCGAGCGCGATGCCGTCGGACAGCACCGCGCCGGTCTTGTGCACCGAGTGGCGCGCCGCGGGCTCCGCGCCGGGCTGCGCCAGCGCCGACAATTCGCCCGAGGCGATCATCTCCGCCAGCACCATGGCGGTGGTCTGCAACGCCTCGACCTCTTCCTCGACATAGGTGCGCTTGGCGCGGTTCTGCACCACCAGCACGCCGAGCGTATTGCCGGCGCGCAGGATCGGCACGCCGAGGAAGGAGTGATAGATTTCTTCGCCGGTCTCCGGGCGGAACGAGAACGCCGGATGGGTTTGCGCGTCGCTCAGATTGAGCGGGTTCGCCTCGCTGGCGACGAGGCCGACCAGGCCCTCATGCGAGTGCAGCACGGTGCGGTGGACGGCGTCGCGGTTGAGGCCTTCGGTGGCGTAGAGTTCCAGCGTGTTGTCGACGCGCAGCACATAGGTCGAGCAGACCTCGGCCACCATGTTGGCCGCGATCAGCACCACGATCTTGTCCAGGCGCTCCTGGGCGGAGACCTGCTCCGCCATGGTTTCGCGGAGCCGTCTCAGCAAGACGCGGGGGCCTCCCGACGCGCTCCGCATGTGCCGATACCTCCCCCCGCGAAGCCAGCATCCGGGGTGGCCGGGAGCTGGCGTTAAATCCAACGAAAACAACGATTTTAATCAATCGGCGCCGCCACAAGGGTCGCAACCGGCCGAATCAGCGTTGCTAAAACTGTGGCACAGTTTGCCGCAGCCCACCCATCCGGCCGTATAGCGAATCGAGGCTTGTTTTGCCAAGCAAAACGCCTGCCAGAGGCGATAACGTCTCTGTCAGCCCAATGCTGCGCCCGCTAAGGGAAAATCATTCTAAATTGGATGATCGCAGCGTGTGAATTCGGTGCTGCGGGCGGCTCTTCACCTCTCCCCATGGGAGAGGGGGCGCACCGGAGCTGTTGCGAAATCGAGACTCTAATCAATCAGGCCTGGTCCAGGCCGTACAGCGTGTGCAGCGTGCGCACCGCCAATTCCGTGTAGGCGGCGTCGATCAGCACCGAAAACTTGATTTCGGAGGTGGTGATGGCGCGGATGTTGATGTTGCGGGCGGCAAGGGCGGCGAATGCCTGCGCGGCGACGCCGGCATGACTGCGCATGCCGCTGCCGATCACCGAGACCTTGGTGACGTCGGTGGCGCTGTCGAGCCGGGCATAGCCGATGGCGGCCTTGGCTGCCGTGATGGTATCGCGGGCGCGGGCATAGTCCGAGGCTGGCACCGTGAAGGTGAGGTCGGTGGTCTTGCCGTCTTCCGAGACGTTCTGCACGATCATGTCGACGTTGATGTTGGCATCCGCCAGCGGGCCGAAGATCGCAGCCGCGATGCCGGGCTTGTCCTCGATCTGGCGGACGGAAATCTGGGCTTCGTCCTTGGAAAAGGCGATGCCCGTGACGACGTGGCTTTCCATGATTTCCTCCTCGCTGCAGATCAGCGTGCCCGGCGGCTGATTGGCGTGCGGGTCGATATCTTCGGGCTTGTCGAAACTGGAGCGGACGAAAATCGGCATGTTGTGCACCATGCCGAGCTCCACCGAGCGGACCTGCAACACCTTGGCGCCCTGCGACGCCAGTTCCAGCATGTCCTCGAACGCGATTCGGTCGAGCCGGCGGGCTTTTGGAACCACGCGCGGGTCGGTGGTGTAGACGCCATCGACGTCGGTATAGATGTCGCAGCGGTCGGCATGGATCGCGGCGGCGATCGCCACCGCCGAGGTATCGGAACCGCCGCGCCCGAGCGTGGTGATTCGCTGCGTGGCGGGATTGATGCCCTGGAAGCCGGCGATCACGGCGACTTCCTTGCGCTCCTTGAAACGGTTGATGATCTCGGTGCCGTCGATCTCGAGAATCCGGGCCGAGGCGTGGGCGTCGCTGGTCTTGATCGGGATCTGCCAGCCTTGCCAGGAGCGCGCCTGGATGCCGAGCGCCTGCAGCGCGATCGCCAGCAGGCCGGCGGTGACCTGTTCGCCGGAGGCCACCACGGCGTCATATTCGCGCGCGTCATGCATCGGCGACGCCTCGCGGCACCATTCCACCAGTTCGTTGGTCTTGCCGGACATCGCGGATACCACCACGGCAACCTCATGGCCGGCATCGACCTCGCGCTTCACATGGCGTGCGACGTTGCGGATACGTTCGATATTGGCGACGGATGTGCCGCCGAATTTCATCACGAGGCGGCCCATGACGACTGGTGCATTCCCTGAGGGGTTGAGTATGGTGGCCGGCGCGCAAAACCAGAGCGCGCCGCCCGAAAGGCGCGTATACATAACGGCGCGGTTGCGGGCAAGCAACCGGGTCCCGGCGATTCCTCGGCTATTCCCCGGGATTGGCGGGAACGCAGCGGTTCTGAGGTAATTGAGGCCAGCGTATGGGGCGTTATATCGACGATATCCTGCAGCCCGGCGAGAAGGTGCTGTATTCGACCAACACGCACTGGATCTTCTTCCTGCCGGCGATCACGGGCTGGATCGTGGCCATTGCGTTCTTTGTGGTGTCGGGAATGGTCCCGGGCGGCACCCCGATGCTGCTGTCCCTGTCCATGTCGGCGCTCTCGGCGATTTTTGCGCTGTACAAGACCGCGACCGCCTGGTTCCACCGCTGGACCACCGAGACCGACGTCACCAATCTGCGCGTCGTCCACAAGACCGGGTTCATCCAGCGGCAGACATTCGAGATGAGTCTCGACAAGGTCGAGAGCGTCGACGTCAACCAGAGCATCCTCGGCCGCATCCTCAACTACGGCAACGTGTCGATCTTCGGCGTCGGCGAGGGCAACAAGACCATCGACACCATTGCCTCGCCGCTGGAATTCCGCAACCACATCACCGCGCGATAGGAGCGGCGCGCAATCCATGGCCATGCAACAAAATCCTGCCAATTTTTCCGGAGCATCGGCGTCCCCGGGCGCTACTGCGTCCCCAGGCGCTACTGCGTCCCCGGGCGCGGCCACGTCCACGGTCGACCCCGCCGAGATCGCGAAATTCTCGAAACTGTCGGACGAGTGGTGGGATCCCAACGGCAAGATGGCGCCGTTGCACAAGATCAATCCGCTGCGGCTGACCTATATCCGCGACGCCGCCTGCCGCAAGTTCGAGCGCAACGTCAAAAGCCTGAATTGCCTGTCCGGCCTGCGCATCCTCGATATCGGCTGCGGCGCCGGCCTGCTGTGCGAGCCGTTCACCCGGCTCGGCGCCCAGGTGATCGGCGTCGATCCGTCCGCCAGCAACATCGCGGCGGCGAAATTGCACGCCGACAAGGCCCATCTGTCGATCGACTATCGCTGCACCACCGTCGAGGAGATGGACGTGCGCGAGCGCTTCGACATCGTGCTGGCGATGGAGGTGATCGAACACGTCAGCGATGTCGGCATGTTCCTCAACCGCTGTGCTGCGATGCTGAAGCCCGGCGGCATGATGGTGGTCTCGACGCTGAACCGCAACTGGAAGAGCTTTGCGCTCGCCATCGTCGGCGCCGAATACGTGCTGCGCTGGCTGCCGCGCGGCACCCATCAATGGGACAAGTTCGTCACCCCCGACGAGCTCACGCACCATCTGCACAACAACAAGCTCGGAATCACCGAGCAGGCCGGCGTGGTCTACTCGCCGTTATCCGACAAATGGAGCCTCTCCTCCGACATGGACGTCAACTACATGGTGGTGGCGGAGGGGATTTAACTCGTCGTCCCCTGCGAACGCACCCCTGCTCCCTCATGGTGAGGAGCACATCGCCAGCGCTCTTGCGCTGTCGATGTGCGTCTCGAACCATCTGGCAGACTTTTTGACGCTATCCTTGACGACGTCGCAGCGCGCCAGATGGTTCGAGACGCGCACCGGACCGCGCTGGCGCGCCGCCCGGATGCGCTCCTCACCATGAGGGAGCGGTGCGTTCGCAGGGACGACGAGTAGGTGTAGGTCGCATGCAATAACCCGGGTTGACCGCATCTCCTGCGCCCGGCACGGTGGCCGCCATTTCCTGCCGGTAACCGCCCCCCATGTTCACGCTCGCCTCGCTCTGGATTCCCTTCACCATTGTCGCATCTCTCGGCCAGGTCGCGCGCAATGCGATGCAGCGGCAGCTCACCGGGCCGCTCGGCACCTGGGGCGCCACCAATATCCGCTTCCTGTTCGGCTTTCCGTTCTCGATCCTGTTTTTCGTTGTCGTGATTTTCGCCACCGGCGATGCGGTGCCGTGGCCGACCGCACAGTTCTTTCCGTGGCTGCTGCTCGGCGCGCTCAGCCAGATCGCCGCCACCGCCCTGATGCTGCTGGCGATGAACGACCGTTCCTTCGTGGTGACGACGGCCTATATCAAGACCGAGGCGATCCAGACCGCGATCTTCGGTTTTGTCTTTCTCGGCGATCATCTCACCACGCTGAAGGTGATCGCGATCGTGATCGCGACCGTCGGCGTGGTCATCACCGCATTGCGGCCGGGCGGCGCAAAGGGTTTTGCCGAGTTGAAGCCGACCATCATCGGCCTGGTCGCCGGGGCTTTCTTCGCGCTGTCGGCGGTCGGCTTTCGCGGCGCCATCATCGCGGTGCCCGGCGTCTCCTTCGTGACGACCGCGACCTATACGCTGGTATGGGGACTGTTCGTGCAGACCCTGGTGCTGACGATCTATCTGCTGCTACGGGCGCCCGACGTGCTCAAAAAAATCTTCGGTCTGTGGAAGCCCTCGATGCTGGCGGGCTTCATGGGCGCGTTCGCTTCGCAGTTCTGGTTCCTGGCCTTCGCGCTGACGGCGGCCGCCAACGTCCGCACGCTGGCGCTGGTCGAAGTGCTGTTCGCACAGGCGGTGTCGTATTATTCGTTCAAGCAGGCGATGTCGGCGCGCGAACTGTCCGGCATCGCGCTGATCGTGCTCGGCGTAGCGATGCTGGTGGCGGTGTAACGCAAACCGTCATTCCGGGGCGGGAGCGTAGCGACCGAACCCGGAATCTCGAGATCCCGGGTCCGATGCTCCGCATCGCCCCGGGATGACGCTAACGCGTCAATTCCGGTCGTCCGGCAGCACCGGTAGCGGCGACACTTCGACTCCTTCGTCGATCAGGGAGCGGGCTTCTTCCGGCGTCGCCTCGCCGTAGATCGGGCGGTGCTCGATATCGCCATAGTGCATTTTGCGCGCTTCGTTGGGAAAACGCTCGCCGACATTATCGGCGTTCTTGACGATATGGTCGCGTAGTTCCTTCAGCTTGGCGCGCAGCTCGCGCTCCTGCGCCATCAACAGCGGAGTCGATCCCGGCGCGGTGACCTCGGCGGGCTGGGCCGGCGCCGGTACATCGCTGCCTGGGATATCGGCTTGGCCGCCGCGGCCCTTCTTGCTGACGATCTGCGGCGCCATGATTGCGCGCTCGACCCTGGCCGAGCCGCACACCGGGCAGTTCACCAGCTTGCGCTTTTCCTGGCTTTCATAGGCCGACGAGCTCTGGAACCAGCTCTCGAAGGTATGGCCGCGGTCGCAATGCAGGCTGTAGCGGATCATGACGATCCCCGCACCAGATGCAGATGCTCCGGGCCGGCCTTGGCATCGGCGACACTGAAGCGCCGGCCATGCTGCAGCGACGGCACGGTCTTGCGCGCTGTCTCGACCAAAGCGGGATCGATCTTCGCCATGATGATGCCGGTCTCGTTGCCCGAGCCCTCGGCGAGGATTTCGCCCCAGGGCGCGATGATCAGCGAATGGCCATAGCTCTGGCGCTTGCTCTCATGGGTGCCGGCTTGCGCGGCGGCAAAGACGAAACAGCCGTTTTCGATGGCGCGGGCTCGCAGCAGCGTATGCCAGTGCGCCTCGCCGGTCCGCACCGTGAAGGCGGAGGGCGCCGTCAGGAACCAGGCGCCGGTTTCGGCCAGCGCCCGGTACAGCGCCGGAAAGCGCATGTCGTAGCAGATGGTCAGGCCGATACGGCCCCAGGGCAGGTCGGAGATCACAGCGGTCTCGCCCGGCTGGTAGTTGGCGGATTCGCGATAGCTCTCGCCGCCGGGCAGGTCGATGTCGAACATGTGGATCTTGTCGTAGCTGGCCAGCACCATGCCGTCAGGTCCGATCAGGAACGAGCGGTTGACGGCCTTTTCCGGCGAGAAGCGCAGCGCCAGTGAACCGATATGGAGATGTATCTTGAGTTCAGCCGCGAGCGCGCGATAGGCCTTCAGCGAAAGATCGTCTTCCTCGGACGCGAGATGTTCGAACAGCGCCTTGCGGTTGGCCTGGATCATGTTGCTGACCTCGGGGGTCTGCACGTAATCGGCGCCATCAGCGGCGGCCTGCCGGATCAGTCTGGTGCCCTGCTCGAGGTTGGCCTCGGGCAACAGCCCGCTGCACATCTGCACCATCGCGGCGGTGAAGGTTGGCTCGGTGCTCATCAATTGGCCTTCTCGCCCGCGAGCAGGGAATCGAGCTTGCCCGCGCGGTCGAGGGCGTAAAGCTCGTCGCAACCACCGACATGGCTATCGCCGATCCAGATCTGCGGAAAGGTCGCGCCCATGCCGGCGCGATCCCACATCTGCTGGCGAAGCGCCGGATCGGTGGCGACATCGTGTTCCGTGAACGCGGCTTTTTTGCGCGCCAGCAGCGATTTGGCGGCGGTGCAATAGCCGCAGCCCGGACGGGTGTAGATTTCGATGGCAGCGGTCATGTCGCGCGCTCTGTTTGTTGCAGGTCAGCCGGCTAGAAGTATCTGATTATATGGGGGCTTTGAAGGTGTCCACAACCCGGGCGAACACCAGCACGTCGACCGAAGCCGCTTTCGCGCGCAACAGCGCCCGCGCGCAGGCGTCGGTCGTGGCCCCCGTGGTCAGGACGTCGTCGATCAGCACCACGCGGCGGCCCTGGATGTCGGCGGCACGATCCGGCGCGACCTTGAAGGCGCCCTGCACGTTGCTGGCGCGCTGCGACCGCGACAGCCCGATCTGCTGCTGGGTCGGCCGCACCCGCCGCAGCGCCTCGGACGCCAGTCTGACGCCGGTCTGCCGTTCG
>CALROE020000122.1:0-7776 GCA_943369715.1 Bradyrhizobium ivorense | reverse complement strand
GAAGGAAAGCGCGCCGTCGGCGTCGAATACCGGCAAGGCAAAGAGACAAAACAGATCCGGGCGCGACGCGAGGTGATCGTGGCATCCGGCGCGTTCCAGACCCCGCAACTGCTGATGCTGTCGGGCGTCGGCGATGCCGCAGCACTCGGCAAGCACGGGATCGAAAGCCGGCATCATCTGCCCGGCGTCGGCCAGAACCTGCAGGACCATCCCGATTTCGTGTTCGGCTACATGTCGGACAACCCGAACTTCAACGGCCTGTCGCTGAAGGGCATTCCGCGCCTGCTGCGCGCGATCAGCCAGTACCGCCGGGAGCGCCGCGGGCCGATGACCTCGAATTTCGCCGAATGCGGCGGTTTCCTGAAAACCCGCCCCGATCTCGACGTGCCCGACATCCAGCTGCATTTCGGCATGGCGATGGCCGACGACCACGGCCGCAA
Source organism: Bradyrhizobium ivorense (assembly GCA_943369715.1). Classification (GTDB taxonomy): domain Bacteria; phylum Pseudomonadota; class Alphaproteobacteria; order Rhizobiales; family Xanthobacteraceae; genus Bradyrhizobium; species Bradyrhizobium ivorense_A. The sequence continues at coordinate 7,336 of CALROE020000122.1, read as the reverse complement.
GCGCCACAACGGCACCGGCTTCTCCATGCACGTCTGCCTGCTGCGGCCGAAGAGCCGCGGCAGCGTCGCGCTCGGCAGCGCCGATCCGTTTGCCGCGCCGCTGATCGATCCGAACTTCCTTGGCGAGGCGGCGGACCTGGAATCCATGGTCGCGGGCTTCAAGATCACGCGGCGGCTCTTGGAGACGCCGGCGCTGCGCGCCCTGCAGCAGAAGGACATGTTCACCGAGGGCATCGAGACCGACGACCAGATCCGCGAGCTGCTGCGCCAGCGCGTCGACACCGTCTACCACCCGGTCGGCACCTGCAGAATGGGCAGCGACGCGATGGCCGTGGTCGACGCCAAACTGAAAGTCCACGGGCTGGAAGGCCTGCGCGTCGTCGATGCCTCGGTGATGCCGACGCTGATCGGCGGCAACACCAACGCGCCGACCATCATGATCGGCGAGAAGGCGGCGGACATGATCAAGGCGGAGATGCGGGCGTAGTCGGAGCCGAGCCCCCATCAACGTCATTGCCTGCGACAAACGCGAAGCGTTTGCGCAAGGGAGCGCTTGCGACGACGCAATCCATCTTTCACGAAAGATGGATTGCTTCGCTTCGCTCGCAAAGACGTTGAAAGAGCTCACGCCAGCAAAAACCCGCCATCCACCGTCACGACGCTGCCGGTCATATAGCGCGAGGCGCCAGAGGCCAGCAGCATGATGGCGCCGTCGAGATCGGATTCGGCGCCGACGCGGCGCTGCGGAATGCCTTTTATCAGTTTCTCGCCGGACGGCGTCGCCCAGAAATCGTGGTTCATGTCGGTGTCGATATAGCCCGGCGCCAGCGCGTTGACGCGGATGCGGTTGCCGGCCAGTTCCAGCGCCAGCGCCTTGGTGGCCTGGATGATACCCGCCTTGGAAACGGTGTAGGGCGAGAGAAACTTCATCACGCTCAGGCCCAGCACCGAGGCGACGTTGACGATGTTGCCTTCCTGCTTGCGCGCGATCATCCGCCGCGCCAGCTCGGTCGCCGTGAAATAGGCGCCCTTCAGGTTGGCGTTGATGACGGCGTCCCAGTCCGCCTCGGTCTGGTCGACCGCGAGCTTTTCGATGGCGATGCCGGCATTGTTGATGAGGACACTGACCGGGCCGAGGACGGCCTCGGCACTGTCGATCGCGCTGGCGATCGAGGCGGTATCGGTGACGTCCATCTGCAACGCGACGGCCCGGCCGCCCTTGGCCCGGATTTCATCCTCCAGGCTCTTCAGCTTGGCGGTCTGGCGCGCCGCCAGCACCACCGCGGCGCCATGGGCAGACAGCACGCGCGCGAACTGCCGGCCCAGCCCCTGCGAGGCGCCGGTGACGAGAATGATTTCCTGGCTGACGTCGAACAGGCCGTGCATGACGATTCCTCGGGGCGATTTTGGGCATCCGTCTTACGGCGATTTCGGCCGGGTGCAAAGCCGGGGTTGCGGATATGCATTTCGGCGGTGCGCGGTCCCCTTATCAAGGCCGCCGAGGTTGGCTACAAGGAGCCTGACCGATCTTCAAAAAGCACCAGACATTACGGGAGTGAGACAGTGGATCTTGGAATCAAAGGCCGCCGCGCCATCGTTTGCGCATCGAGCAAGGGCCTCGGCCGCGCCTGCGCCATGCAGCTCGCCAGCGAAGGCGTGCATGTCACCATGACCGCGCGCGGCGCCGAGGCGCTGAAGCAGGCGGCCGACGAAATCCGCAAGGCCAACCCCGGCGTCACCGTGACCGAGGTGGTCGGCGACATCACCACGCCCGAGGGCCGCGCCGCCGCGCTGAAGGCGTGTCCCGATCCGGACATTCTGATCAACAATGCCGGCGGCCCGCCGCCCGGCGATTTCCGCAACTGGACCCGCGACGACTGGATCAAGGCGATCGACGCCAACATGCTGACCCCGATCGAGCTGATCAAGGCGACGGTCGACGGCATGATGGCGCGCAAATTCGGCCGCATCGTCAACATCACCTCGGCCGCGGTGAAGGCGCCGATCGAGGTGCTGGGGCTGTCCAACGGCGCCCGCGCCGGCCTCACCGGCTTCTGCGCCGGCATCGCGCGGAAGACCGTGATCAACAACGTCACCATCAACGGCCTGTTGCCGGGCCCGTTCGACACCGACCGGCTGCGCGGCGCCGTCGCGAAGACGGAAGCCGAGAAGCGCGGCATCACCGTCGACCAGCTGCTGGCGGAGCGGGCAAAACTCAATCCCGCCGGGCGCTTCGGCGACCCCGAGGAATTCGGTCAGGCCTGCGCGTTTCTGTGCGGCGCCAAGGCCGGCTTCATCACCGGGCAGAACATCCTGCTCGACGGCGGCTCCTTCCCGGGCACGCTGTAAGTGAAGGCGGTCTGGTACGAGCGCACGGGCGCGGCACCTGACGTGCTGAGCTTCGGCGAGATGCCGACGCCTGTGGCCGGCCCCGGCGAAGTCCGGGTCCGGCTGGAAGCCTCCGGCGTCAACCCGGCCGATGTCGGCCGCCGCGCCGGCAGCTATCGCGCGATGGAGTTCCCTCGCGTGATTCCGAACAGCGACGGCGCCGGGATCATCGACCAGCTCGGCGACGGCGTCACCCGGCTCGGCATCGGTCAACGGGTCTGGTTGTTCAACGGCCAGCGCAACGGCCGCGCCTTCGGCACCGCGGCCGAGTACATCACGCTCGCCGAACATCTGGTGACGCCGCTGCCGGACAGCGTGTCGTTCGCGGCCGGCGCCACCCTCGGCATTCCCGGCATGACCGCGTGGTGCTGCCTGTTCGGCGACGGACCGGTCGCCGGCCAGACCATCCTGGTCACCGGCGGCGCCGGCGCGGTCGGCCACTATGCCGTGCAGCTGGCGAAATGGGGTGGCGCGCGGGTGATCGCCACCGTCAGCTCGGCCTTCAAGGCGGAGCAGGCGCGGCTGGCCGGCGCCGATCTCGTGGTCGACTACAAGACCGAGGACGTGGTCGCCAAGGCGATGGCGTTCACGGACGGCCGCGGCGTCAACCGCGTGGTCGACGTCGACTTCGGCGGCAATATCGCCACCACGCTGAAGCTGATGGCGATGAATTCGACCATCGCGGTCTACGCCACCAACGGCAATCGCAGCCCGGTGGTGCCGATGCGCGAACTGATGGAGAGATGCATCGCGCTGCGCGGGCTGGTGCTGTTCGCGCTGCCGCAAGCCCTACTGGCGGCAGGGCAGGCCGATATCTCGAAATGGCTTGCGGCCGGCAAACGCATCCACAACGTCGCCGCACAGTTTCCGCTGTCGGAGACCGCGCAAGCCCACCTCGCGGTGGAGAAGGGCGACAAGCTCGGCACGGTGGTCATCGACTGCGCGCGGTAGGCAACGCGCTTCAGGGCCGCGCTGTTGTTTCACCTCACCGGCGTGGTGCGCTCGTCGGTCCAGGTCAGGCCGAACGCGTCCAGCCCCTCGGCGAGGTAATCGCTGACCAGGGGTTCGCCGAGCAGGTAGGCCGCGGTGCGGTCGTTGCGGCCGTCGGCGGCCTCACGCCGCAGATCGTCCCATTCCTCGATTCCGCCGTCGCCCCGCCCGAGTCGCATCAGCGCGACCAGGTCGATCTGTTCGTCTTCGCTCATGGCATTGATGAAGCCGGTGATCTCGCGCACCACGGGATCGTCGCCATTGTCCTCAAGCACATCGATCATCTTGTCGTCGGCGGCGTTCGACCCGGAATCCGGATCGGAGGCGCCTTCCTTGACGTCGAATTCGCGGGTTTTTTCGATCAGAAACCGGACCTTTTCGGCCGAAATGGCTAGTTCGGGCATGTTGCGCTCCCTGGTGCGAGTGCTCGACCAAACGCGCTGGTCGGCGAGATCATTATTGCGCCGAGTGAAGGAAACCAGCATCTTTGCCGCCAACAAACAAGATACGGGGAATACCGGATGCGCTGGACCATAGGCCGGGTCAAAATCACCAAGATCGTCGAACTGGAGACGACCGGCAGCACGCGATTCATCCTCCCTTTGGCCACCAATGAGGCAATCCAGCAACTGCCCTGGCTGATTCCGCATTTTGCGACCGAGGAAGGCCGGCTCAAAATGTCGATCCATTCGCTTGTCGTGGAGACGCCGACGCGGCGGATCGTGGTCGATACCGGGCTCGGCAACGACAAGGAGGGCCGCAAGGTGCCGACCTGGAATAACCGCAAGGACCCCTTCCTCGAAACCATGACAGCGGCGGGCTTTCCGCCTGACAGCATCGACACCGTGCTGTGCACGCATCTGCATGTCGACCATGTCGGCTGGAACACGAAGTTCGTTGGCGGCCAATGGGTGCCGACATTCGGCAATGCGCGCTATGTTTTCGGAAAAACCGAGTATGAGCACTGGCGCGACCACAGCGACGAGAGCGACAAGCTGGCCGTCTTCAATGACTCCGTCAAACCGATCGCGGATGCCGGCCGCGCCGACCTGGTCGCCAGCGACGCCCGATTATGCGACGAGATCACCCTGATCCCGACGCCCGGCCACAGCCCGGGCCATATGAGCATCCTGGTCCAGTCGGACGGCGAACAGGGCGTGCTCACCGGCGACGTCGCCCATCATCCCTGTCAGATGGCGCATCTCGACTGGTCGTCGACCGCCGATTCCGATCCCGTGCAATCGGCCGCGACCCGGCGCGAACTGTTTGGACGCTTCGCCGATACGCCGACGCTGGTGATCGGCGGACATTTCAACGCCGGCCACATAAGGCGCGACGGCGAGGCATTCAAGTTTGTGGTTTGACAACCCTGCAATGCGGCGGGCATCAGCCATTGAATTTCCCCGCCCGCTGTTCCATGAAGCATCCAAGCCTAGAGAAAAACCCAAAAACCAAGGGAGTGCTGAGACATGAAGCTCGTTCGTTACGGGGCCATCGGCCAGGAAAAGCCCGGCCTGATCGACAAGTCGGGCCAGCTGCGCGATCTCTCCGCCCAGGTGAAGGACCTCAACGGCGAAGCCTATTCGCCGGCCTCGCTGGCCAAGCTCGCCGCCCTCGACCCGTCCACGCTTCCCGCGGTCAGCGGCAAGCCGCGGTTCGGCGCCCCCGTCACCGGGATCTCGAAATTCGTCGCCATCGGCCTGAACTACGTCGATCACGCCAAGGAGACCGGCAATCCGATTCCCCCGGAACCGATTTTCTTCCTGAAGGCCAACACCGCGCTCTCCGGCCCGAACGATGCGGTGGAGAAGCCGCGCGGCTCCACCAAACTCGACTGGGAAGTCGAGATCGCCGCCATCATCGGCACCCGCGCCAAATACGTCTCCGAAGCCGATGCGCTCAATCACGTCGCCGGCTACTGCGTCTGCAACGACGTTTCCGAGCGCAACTTCCAGATCGAGCGCGGCGGTCAGTGGACCAAGGGCAAGTCGCACGACACCTTCGGGCCGCTTGGCCCCTGGGTCGCCACCAAGGACGAAATTCCTGACGTGCAGAAGCTGTCGCTGTGGCTCGACGTCAACGGCCAGCGCCGCCAGACCGGATCGACCTCGACCATGATCTTCAGCATGGCCAAGTGCATTTCCTACGTCTCGCAGTTCATGACGCTGCTGCCCGGCGACATCGTCACCACAGGCACCCCTCCCGGCGTCGGCGCCGGCATGAAGCCGCCGTCGTTCCTCAACGTCGGCGACGTGGTCACGCTCGGCATCGAGGGGCTCGGCGAGCAGCGCCAGGAAATCGTCGCGGCGTGAGGCGACCGCCCGACTGATGACTCGTCATGCCCGGGCCTGACCCGGGCATCCACCTCTCAACAGGCGATCCCCAAGCAAGACGTGGATGGCCGGGTCAAGCCCGGCCATGACGGAGAAGATAACCTCGCAAGGAAACGAAAAATGAAACTCTCCTTCTCCCCGGCCTCGCCCTTCGCCCGCAAGGTGCGCATTGCCGCGATCGAACTCGGCCTGATCGACAGAATCGAATTCATCTCTGCCGCCGTGGTGCCGGGCCAGCCCAATGACGAGTATTCGCGCATCACGCCGCTCAAGAAGCTTCCGGTTCTGATCCTCGACAACGGCGACGTCATTCTCGATTCCTACGTCATAACAGAATATCTCGACGAACTGGCCGGCGGCGGCAAGCTCGTTCCCGCATCGGGCGCCACCAGATGGAAGGTCAAGAGCGATCATTCCATGCTGCAGGGCATGCTGGATTCGATGCTGCTGTGCCGCTACGAAAAAATGGTGCGGCCGGAGCCGCTGCGCTGGCAGGCCTGGGCCGACGATCACTGGGCCCGCGCCTGGAACGGCATGGCACGGTTCGAGAAGCAGGCCGAGATGCTGGCGCGGCCGCAGCTCGATATCGCGCAGATCGCGCTGGTCTGCGTGCTCGGCTATGCCGACTTCCGCTTTGCCGATTGCGGCTGGCGCAAGGCCTTCCCGAACCTCGACGCCTTCCACCAGAAGATGCTGGAACGGCCGTCGGTCAAGATCTCGGTGCCGCCGCCGGCATAGCGGACAGGAATGACCATGGCTCTCAAATTTACCGTCGGCGATCTCACCATCCATCGCCTGATCGAGCAGGAAACCAGCTTCCTGCCGGCCCTGGAGATGCTGCCCGGGCTGACGCCGGGGCTGCTCTCGGAAAACCGGGGATGGATGCAGCAGGCCGGTGCGCTCGACACCAGCGACCTGCTGGTCCTGTGCTTCCAGTCCTATGTCGTGAAGACGCCGCATCACACCATCCTGGTCGACAGCTGCATCGGCAACGACAAGCCGCGGCCGCTGCGCCCGAAATGGAACATGAAGACCGACGACACATACATGCGCGCGCTGGCCGCGGCAGGCTTCGCCGTCGGCGACATCGACTTCGTGATGTGCACCCATCTGCATGTCGACCACGTCGGCTGGAACACGCGACTGGAGAACGGCCGCTGGCTGCCGACCTTTCCCAACGCACGCTACGTGTTCGGCAAGAGCGAGTTCGACTACTGGATCGAGCAGAACGCAAAGGCCGAAGTGCCGCCCTTCGCGGATAGCGTGCTGCCGATCGTCGCGGCCAACAAGGCCGAGATCGTGCGCGACGATTACGCGATCGGCGATCACGCGCGCATCCTGCCGACGCCGGGGCATACGCCAGGGCATGTCGCGTTCACCTTCGGCCGCGGCAGGGACGACGCCGTATTCTCCGGCGATTTGATGCACTCGCCGCTGCAGACGCGCTATCCGGAGCTGTCGGTGAAGTTCGACGTCGATCAGGCCGCGGCGGCCGCGACGCGGCGTGGTTTCCTGGAGCGCTATTGCGACACCGACACGCTGTGCTGCACCGCGCATTTCCCCTCGCCCTCGACCGGCAAGATCCGCCGGCTGGGCAATGGATTTACGTGCGAGGCGGTGGCAGG
>CALROE020000121.1:0-7809 GCA_943369715.1 Bradyrhizobium ivorense | reverse complement strand
CAGGGGGAATCCGGCGAGACAACAACAGGCCGCCGCCACAAGCGAGCCCAGACCCGGCGAGCTGAGGTCCGGCGAGGTGAGGTCTGGCGACCTGAGGTCTGGCGACCTGAGGTCACGGACCAGGGCCACCAATTGCGCCAGGGATTCCTTCTCCTGCGAGTGGCCGCGACTCTCCGAAGGCATCAAGGATATCAAGAAGCTGTTCAACCCGTCGCCGAACAAGGCGAAGCGGAGCTGAACTCGGGCGCAATGGGCCATCATCGTCATTGCGAGGAGCACTTGCGACGAAGCAATCCATCTTTCTTACTTGCCGCAAGATGGATTGCTTCGCTTCGCTCGCAATGACGACGGGGGTTCCCGGCGAACCTCTCAACACCTCGCTAATCGGTAATCAAAGCCGCATCCCGAATCTGCTCCGGCGTCAGTCCCGGCGAGCCCTTGCCGGCTCGCTCCGCATTCCGGATCAGCGCCACGATACGGCGCGACAGCGGCACGGGCAGCCCGTGGCGGTCGGCGATTTCGATGATGACGCCCTGCAGATAATCGATTTCGGTGGCCCGTCCGCGCTGCAGGTCTTCCCACATCGAGGAGCGCGCCTCGGGATCGATCTTCATCGTTCGCCCCAGCACGGCATTGAAGATGCCGTCCGGCAGCCGCAGCAGATGCGGCGTCCAGCTCGCCGGCACCGGCGTCGACGACACCGGCTCGATGCCTTCGGCCTTGAGCGCCGCCAGTCCCTCCGCCATCTGGTCGGCAAACAGCCTGCGCCATCTCCTCAGCGCCAGTTGCCGGCGCAGCGGCAGGCCGGCCAGCGCGTTGAGCGCGTTGTTGAGATTGACCAGCAGCTTGCCCCATTGCACGCCTGAAATGTCTTGCGTGGCGCGCAGCTTCAGCCTCGGCACCGACAGCCGCTCCGCGGTGGCGGCCTCGTCCGCTTCGATCACGATGTCGCCCGAAGTGGAGCGGTGAAACCGGCCCTGGCCCACTGAGACGACGTTGAACGGCACCATGCCGCCGAGCACGATCCGCCCCGGCAATCGCTCGCGCAGCACGCCGACATTGCCGACGCCGTTCTGCAACGACACGATCACCGCATCATGCGGCGCGTGTTTTGCGATGACGCCGGCGATCTCGGCGGTGTCGGCGCTCTTGACCGTCACCAGCACCACGCCGGCATCGTTGAAGATCGACGGATTTTCCGACAGCGTCAGCTGGTCCGCCGCAATCCTGCGGTCGAGGCCCTCGAAGCTCGTCAGCCGCAGTCCGTTGCTTTCGATCTCGTCGATCACGCGAGGCCGCGCCAGCAAGGCGACCTGGCGACCGCCCGCCGCCAGCATGCCACCGACAAAGCAGCCGATGCTGCCGGCCCCGGCGATGCCGATCAATCTGTCTGCCGTCATCGCGCCCCGCCCTCGTTCAGCTCTCGTTCAAATAGCAGATTTTAGTCTGTGATGCCCGTCGCCGTGCGGGCGCGCCGCCGCCGGCCCCGCGCCTTGTAACCGTCATGGCGCGCCGTTATGTTTGGCCAGCGGGGCTGGTACGCGGCAGGAGACGACAATGGGTTTACTCGACGTACTCAATGGCATGCAGAACGGCCCGCGCGGCCCGAGCAATCCGAACGCGCAGGACAAGGGCGGGATGTCGCCCATCACCATGGCGATCCTGGCGTTGCTGGCCTACAAGGCGGTCAAGCACATCGGCGGCGGCGGCAAGCCCCAGACAGCTCCCGCGCCGGCGCCCTCACCCAACACCGTCAATGCCGGGCTGCCCGGCGGCGGCATGGGCGGCGGTCTCGGTGACCTGCTGAAGGGCGGCCTCGGCGGCCTGCTCGGGGGTGCTGCCGCCGGCACCGTGATCTCGGGCGGGCTCGGCGACCTGCTCAAGCAATTCCAGCAGCACGGCCAGGGCGAGGTGGCGGATTCATGGGTCGGCAAGGGCGAGAACAAGTCGATTGCGCCCGGCGATCTCGGCAAGGCCTTGGGCGTCGATCAGATCAATGCGCTGACGTCGCAGACGGGTCTATCGCGCGACGAGTTGCTTGATGGATTGAGCCAGCAGTTGCCCGGCGTGATCGACCAGTTGACGCCGGACGGACGGCTGCCGACCGAAAGCGAATTGTCGAAATGGATCTGACGCAGGCCGCGCCTGCCAGCCTGTATTCTGGAAAAGGACGATACAAATGAGCGGCATCCTCTGGATCATTCTGGTCGGTTTTGTCGCCGGCCTCATCGCGCGATGGCTGTCGCCGGGCCCAAACACGCCGGGCGGCTTCATCCTGACCACCGTGCTCGGCATCGCCGGCGCGTTTCTGGCGACCTTCATCGGCCAGGCCATCGGCCATTACGGCCCGAACCAGGGTGCCGGCTTCATCACCGCGACAATCGGCGCGGTGGTGGTGCTGTTCATCTGGAACCGGCTGGTGGCGAGCCGGGTGATTTCGGATCCGGGGAACAGGTGACGGTGTCGTAGGGTGGGCAAAGCGTAAGCGTGCCCACCGACACAGGTTGCGTTCGAGAGAGTCTGGTGGGCACGGCGCAAGAGCGCCTTTGCCCACCCTACTTTTTGCATCGCCTCACGTAATCAGATGCAACCCCGCATCCATCCGCACGATCTCGCCCGTCATGTTGCTCGAGGCCGGCGTCGCGAGGAAGCACACCAGCTGCGCGATATCTTCCGCCGATGAGGCGACCTTGAGCGGCACCCGCGCGATCACGCTGTCACGCACCGCCTTGGCGCCGGCCTCGCCGCGGCCCTTGGTGAACCAGGGCGTGTCGATATAGCCGGGGCAGACCGTGTTGACGCGGATCAGCGGCGCCAGCGCGCGCGCCAGCGACTGGGTGATGGTGTTGAGCGCGCCCTTGCTCGCGGCATAGGCAATCGACGAGCCGACGCCGCTGATGCCGGCGACCGACGAGATGTTGACGACGGATGACGCCCGGCCCGAGGCCTTGGCGCCGGCCTCCAGCAGGCCCCGCGCCGCGCGGACCATCTGGAACGGTCCGATGGTGTTGACGCCGAACAGCCGCTGGAAATCCTCGGCCGACAATCCGTCGAGATCGGCATGCGGGACATGCTTGGTGATCCCGGCATTGTTGATCAGCGCATCGATCCGTCCCCAGGGCGCCGCGGCCGCGACGATCTTCTTGCAGTCCTCGTCGCGGGAGACGTCGCCCTGCACCACCACCACTTCGGCGCCGGCGGCACGGCAGAGATCGGCGGTGGCCTCGGCTTCTTTCGCGCTGGAGGAATAGTTGACCACGATGCGCGCGCCGCCCTTGGCCAGGATGGCCGCGGTGGCAGCCCCCAGGCCGGACGCCGAACCGGTGACGACTGCGCACAAACCATCCTTCGACATCCGAAACTTCCTTTTCTTGATTATTCGATCCGGGCCGCGATCTACCATATCGCGCGGGCAAATGCCCGCAAATCCGCCAAACTCCATTGGGCGGAATTCAGGAGCCCGGCGGCCAACCCGCATGCCGCCCCCGCAGGCGGCCCTGCGGCAGGCGCTTGTCTTAGCGATGGCTTTTCCTCATCATGCGGTGCAAGAAAAGACCGCACTTAAAGCCCGGCGGAACTGCCGGGGGCGATAAGCCAATCAAAACGAGGAAACGCAGTGGCGGAGAGTGAGAACATCGTTGCCGAGACCGCCGAGAAGATTTTCGCGGATCTCGCCGACGCCCAGACCATCAACAACGACAAGAACGGCAGCTGGAAAGCGCCGCTATGGCAGGCGTTGAGCGAATCCGGCCTGCCGTTGTCCTGGGTGCCCGACGATCTCGGCGGCTCCGGCGCCAGCCTCGCCGAAGGCTTTTCCGTGCTGAGTTCCGCCGGGCGCTTTGCGCTTGCCGTGCCGCTGGCCGAGACCATGCTGGCGGGATGGCTGCTGGCGCAGGCGAAAATCGCCTCCCCCGAGGGCGAGATGACGGTGGCGCCCGCGAGCCCCCGGGATCACATCACGCTCAACGCCGACGGCACCTTGAGCGGCCGCGCCCGCGGCGTTCCCTTCGCCAAGGCGGCAAAACATATCGCCGTGCTCGCCAGCGGCTCAAGCGGCTTGTCGATCGCGCTGGTCGATGCCGCTGCCGTGCGGATCGAGGCCGGCCTCGGGCTCGGCGGCGACGCCAGCGACACCGTGACATTCACCAATGTGGCGCCTGTTACGATCAAGCCCGCGCCGAAAGGTTTCGACCAGACCGCGCTGATGCTGATGGGCGGCGTGGCGCGCTCCCTGCAGATCGCCGGCGCGCTGGAATCGATGCTCGACATCAGCGTGCGCTATTCCAACGAGCGCGTCGCGTTCGAGAAGAAGATCTCGAAATTCCAGGCGGTGCAGCACAATCTGGCAAAACTTGCCGGCGAGTCGGCGGCCGCTTTGGCGGCGGCGACTTCCGCGGCGGACGCCATCGCCAACAGCACCTCGTTCGACGACGCGTTCTTTCTGGAAGCCGCATCGGCCAAGATCCGCTGCTCCGAGGCCGCCGAAAAGGGTGCAGCCATCGCCCATCAGGTGCACGGCGCGATCGGCTTCACGGTCGAGCACATCCTGCACCGCTATTCCCTGCGCGCACTGGCCTGGCGCGACGATTTCGGTTCGGAGAGCTATTGGGCCGTCGAACTCGGCAAACTGGTCGCCGACCGCGGCGCCGACGAGCTGTGGCCGCTGGTGGCCTCGCGCTGATACCTGACAAAAATCGCCTGCACGAAAGACTTTGAGCCATGACCGCAGCCCTCCGTTTCGATCCGATCCGCCTGCCGCCCGAATGCGAGCAATTGCGCAAGGAAGTGCGCCAGTTTCTCGCCGACGAAATCGCCGCCGGCACCTTCGATCCGCACCAGCCCAACCGCGAGGACACCGACGCGCCGGAATTTTCCCGCAGGGTCGGCGAACGCGGTTGGCTCGGCATGACCTGGCCGAAGAAATATGGCGGCCACGAGCGCTCTTTTCTGGAGCGCTATGTGGTGACCGAGGAAATGCGCGTCGCCAACGCACCGACGCGCCGCTTCTTCGTCGCCGACCGCCAGAGCGGCCCGGTGCTTCTGAAATACGCGCCCGAGCATATCAAAATGGACATCCTGCCGCGGATCTGCCGCGGCGAGGTCTGCTTCGCGATCGGCATGAGCGAGCCGAATTCCGGCTCCGACCTGTTCGCCGCCAAGACCAAGGCGACCAGGACCGACGGCGGCTTTCTGATCAACGGCACCAAGATCTGGACCTCGTCGGCGCACATCGCCGACTACATGATCGCGATCTTTCGTACCTCGCCGCCGACGAAAGAGAACCGCCGCCACGGCCTCACCCAGTTCCTGGTCAAGATGAAGCAGCCGGGCATCCAGGTGAATCCGATCGGCCAGATCACCGGCCAGTTCGAGTTCAACGAGGTGGTGTTTACCGACTACTTCGTTCCCGACGATCATATGCTGGGCGAAATCGACGGCGCCTGGAAGCAGGCGACCAGCGAACTCGCCTATGAACGCTCCGGGCCGGAACGCTTTCTCGAAACCTATTACGTGCTGACCGAACTGGTCCGCGCGGTCGGGCCCAAGCCGGACACCCGCAGCGCCGAGGGCATCGGACGCCTCGTCGCGCAGCTGCACACCATGCGGCGGATGTCGGTGTCGGTGGCGGGCATGCTGCAGGCCGGCAAGGAGCCGGTGGTGGAAGCTTCCATCGTCAAGGACATCGGCACCATCTGGGAGCAGCAATTGCCGCACCGGGTGCGCGACCTCGCCGCCTTCGTCGAGGAAAACGCCACCAACCGCGAGACGCTGGAGAACCAGCTGTCATTCGCGATCAAGACCGCGCCGAAACTGACCATCCAGGGCGGCACCACCGAAGTGCTGCGCGGCATCATCGCCCGCGGGCTCGGGCTGCGCTGACGTTCTTCACCTCTCCCTTCGGGAGAGGTCGGATCGCGTAGCGATCCGGGTGAGGGGTTACGGACTATCGATAGACCGTACCCCCTCACCCCAACCCTCTCCCCATGGGAGAGGGGGCGCACTTACACCGTTGCGAGATTTTCAATTTCACTGGAGACCGGCACATGACCAAATTCACAGACATCGGCGTCGAGAAGCACGGCCACGTCGGCCTGATCGAAATCCAGCGGCCGCCGCTGAACTTCTTCGACATCTCGCTGATCAACCAGATTGCCGACGCGCTGGAGGAGTTCGACAAGGATATCGAAATCCGCGCCTCGGTGCTCGCCGCGCAAGGCAAGGCGTTCTGCGCCGGCGCCAATTTCAGCGATCCGAAGCGGCAGGAGCAGGAGGCCGCCGAGGCACAAGCAGCCAAAAAGGGCGATCCGGCCGACAGCCTCGGCTCGATCAACAGCCTCTACCTGCACGCGGTGCGCATCTTCCGCGCCAAGAAGCCGATCGTGGCCGCCGTGCAAGGCGCGGCCATCGGCGGCGGCCTCGGCCTCGCGGTATCAGCCGACTTCCGCGTCACCTGCCCGGAAGCGCGGTTTGCCGCCAACTTCACGAAACTCGGTTTTCACCCGGGCTTCGGGCTGACCACGACGCTTCCCGAACTGGTCGGCAGGAACAACGCCGAACTGATTTTCTACACCAGCCGCCGCGTCACCGGCGAGGAAGCCACGAAAATGGGCCTCGCCAATGTCTGCGTGCCGCAGGACCAGGTCCGCGCCGAGGCCATGAAGCTCGCCGCCGAGATCGCCGAGTGCTCGCCGCTCGGCCTGCTCTCGACCCGCGCCACCATGCGCGCCGGCCTCGCCGACCGCGTGCTCGCCGCCACCAACCATGAACTCGCCGAACAATCCCGCCTCCGCGCCACCGAAGACTTCAAGGAAGGCGTCAAGGCCACGGCCGAGCGCCGCGTCGCGAACTTCAAGGGGCGGTAGCTTTTGTTCCCTTCTCCCCTTGTGGGAGAAGGTGGCGCGAAGCGCCGGATGAGGGGTCTCTATCGGCGAGCAAAGTGCGCGTTGAGCCAACCCCTCACCCGTCCGCGATGCTTCGCATCGCGTCCACCCTCTCCCACAAGGGGAGAAGGGAATTTCTCTTCGAGGCTTTTTCTCTATTAATTTCAATGGTCTGCGGATGTCGATTGCTAGCCTATTATCGTAGGCTGCATATAGGTAGCAAATTCTTTCATCTTTTTCTGAGGTTAGCAGAGTGCAATCGAATGAGCGACATTTCTCATCGCGCTGGCAAAAGCCGGCGGTTACGGGTCGGGGCAGAGCATGTCCGCTCTGCCCCGGGCGCCCGGGAGCATCAGATGTCGACCTGTTCCGCTATTGCCAGGGCGTCATCGACCTCAATGCCGAGATATCTCACCGTGCTTTCGATCTTGGTATGCCCGAGCAAGAGCTGGACGGCCCTGAGATTTCCCGTCCGTCGATAGATCAGGGTAGCTTTCGTGCGTCGTAGCGAGTGAGTCCCAAAAAGCCGCGCGTCCAACCCGACGCTCCCGATCCACTCCGATACGAGGCGCGCATATTGGCGCGTTGACATGGCGCCGTTCGCACCGCCACGAGCCGTGAACAGGAACTCTCCGGGCCTCTTGTTGGCAGCCTTCAGATAATCATCGACCGCCTGTCGGGTCTGTTCGCTCAATTCAAATCTGACCGGGTGTCCGGTCTTCTTTTGTCGCACCGTTGCGCGATCCGCAGTGTAGCCTCCGGCGGCGACATCCTCGACCCGGATGGCGACGACGTCGCACCCTCGAAGCTTGCTATCGATGGCCAGGTTGAACATGGCAAGGTCGCGAACGCGGCCCTCGATTTGAAGCTTCGTGCGAATTGACCATACATGTTTGGGTCGCAGCGGCGGCTTTGCCCCGGTCAGCTT
>CALROE020000120.1:0-7828 GCA_943369715.1 Bradyrhizobium ivorense | reverse complement strand
CGCGAACCCGGAATCTCGAGATTCCGGGTTCGATGCTTCGCATCGCCCCGGAATGACGGGCGCGTACGCGCCCCTCACTTCGCCGCCGTCACCACGATCTCCACGATATGCGGCGGTTCGAGTTCGACGCCGAGGCAGGCGCGCATCGGCGGATTTTTGGGGTCGAGCCACTCGTCCCAGGCGCGGTTCATCTCACCCTTGCGCTTCATGTCGGCGATGTAGACGATCGCCGACAGAATCTTGCTCTTGTCCGAGCCGCACAGCGCGAGGCTCTCGTCGATGCGGGCCAGCGCCCTGGCGGTCTGCTCGTACATCGAATCCGTCACCGGATCGGGCGCCACCGCCACGGTCATCACGAGATCGTCGTGAACGACGGCACGGCTGCGGGTCGGCGTCAGGCCGGGAAAGCGTGTGATCATGGTCAGCTCCGAAGTTACTTTACGAACGAGCGCGATGGCGCCAGGTGCAGCGACCAGGCATCCACCTTGTCGCTGGCGCGCGGATAGATCTCGGTCACAACAGGGTCATGCCCGGGGATGACGCGGTCGGGATGACCGGCCAGCCGGTGCGCGATGTCCCAGCCATCGAACATGTCGCCGAGGTTGTAGATGATCGGAAACGGGCTGCGGCGATGCATGTTGCCGTAGTAATGCGAGGCGTCCGACGCCAACACGACAGGGCCGCGCGCGGTCTCGACCCGCACCACCTGCAGGCCGTCGGAATGGCCGCCGACGCGATGCAGGGTCACGCCGGGCGCGACCTCGCCATCGCCATGGTGGAAGGTGACGCGCTCGTTGAAGACGTGGCGAACCATCAAGGTGACGTGCTCCACCGAGAACGGATGGCGCAGCGTGCCGTGGCACATGCAGCGTCCGGTGGCGTAGCTCATCTCGCGGTCCTGCAGATGAAATCGCGCCTTGGGAAAGCGATCGAGATTGCCGGCATGGTCGTAATGCAGATGGGTGACGATGACGTCCTTGATGGCATCGGCGTCGACGCCGAAGCGCGCCAGCGCATCGACCGGATTGAGCGTCAGCTTGCGGCCGCGCGCCTGCGCCTCCTCGGCGTTAAAACCGGTATCGACCAGGATGTCGCGGCCGCCACCCCGGATCAGCCAGACGAAATAGTCGAGGTCCTGGGCCGTGGTTTCGTGCGGATCCGGCTGCAGGTAATTCATGTGGGGGGTGCGCGGCGACATCGTGGCATAGCGCAGGGCGTAGATTTCGTAGGCGTTTCCCATCGGTGCTTCTTCTTTGTTTGAATTGTCCGATTTGTCTGGACGGTCTCAGGAGCTAAGCCACCGCCGCCCGGAAAGGTCAAACCGGACGCTTCGCCGCGGCCGCGTGTCAGCGCGGCGATCCTCCCTGGGCCGCTGCGACGCAGCACGCGCGGAACCCACATTGTTTGATGGGCGGAGAAGGTCACGGCCGGGGGTGGGATTTATTCCCCTGACACATCGCGGTTAATTGTCGCTGCTACGATCGGCTTCGCAAACGGTTGACAGGGCTTGCCGGCCCGGTTTGATAATGCGGTTTCCGTAGAGTAAGGTCGCCGAGGCGCAAGCTGGTGTCGGCGCCTAATTGGCTGGACTGCTGATTTATGAGAATCCGCCTTGCATTGTTGCTGATTTCGGCTTTGTCGGTGCTTCCGATTGTCCCGGCCGCCGCCGCGGGCGCCGAACGGTTTGCGCTGGTTATCGGCAACGCAAAATATCCCGACGCCGAAGCGCCGCTGAAGGAGCCGATCAACGACGCCCGCGCCGTCGCCGACGAGCTCAAGCGCGACGGCTTCAACGTCGAGATCGGCGAAAACCTGACCGGCGACGCGATGCGGCGCGCCTTCGACAAGCTTTACGGAAAGATCAAGCCCGGCTCGGTCGCGCTGGTGTTCTTCAGCGGATTCGGCATCCAGTCCGGCCGCCAGAGCTACATGCTTCCGGTCGACGCCCAGATCTGGACCGAACCCGATGTTCGCCGCGATGGCTTCAGCCTGGAGACGGTGCTCGGCGAAATCAACAGCCGCGGCGCCGGCGTCAAGATCGCCCTGATCGACGCCTCCAGGCGCAACCCGTTCGAGCGCCGGTTCCGCAGCTTTTCCGCCGGCCTCGCCCCGGTGATCGCGCCGAACGGAACGCTGGTGATGTATTCGGCCGCGCTGTCTTCCGTTGTCAGCGACAATGGCGGCGACCGCAGCCTGTTCGTGAAGGAATTGCTCAAGGAAATTCGCGTCCCCGACCTGATGGCCGAGGAAACCCTGAACCGGACCCGGGTCGGCGTCACCCGCGCCTCCCGCAGCGAGCAGGTGCCGTGGATTTCGTCCTCTCTGGCCGAGGATTTTTCCTTTATCCCGGGCGCGAAGCCGTCGGGTCAGGTCGCCGCGGTAACGCCTCAAGTCACGCCCCCGCCCGCGCTGCCTCCGGTCACCCCGCCGCCGCCCGGACGCGTCGATCCGGTGCCGCCCGCGCGGGTCGATGCACCGCCGCCGCCCGCGCGCGTCGAACCCCCGCCGCTGCCGCGGGTCGAAACGCCGCCGCCGCCGAAGCCGCCGGAAACCGTCGTTGCACCGCCTGAAGCGGAAAAGGCCGAGGCGCCGACGGCGCTGGCGCTGGCCGAGGATCCGACCATCAAGAGCCTGACCGCGAAGCTTGCCGCCAATCCGGACGACGGCGGCGCGCTCTACCGGCGGGGCCAGGTCTATGCCAGCAAGGGCGCCTACAGCCTTGCCATCAAGGATTTCGACAACTCGCTGCGGCTGAACCCCAAGGACGTGGAAGCCCATAACAACCGCTGCTGGGCCCGCGCCGTGATCGGCGACCTGCAGGCCGCCCTGAAGGACTGCAACGAAGCGCTGCGGCTGCGCCCGAACTTCGTCGATGCCCTCGACAGCCGCGGCCTCGTCAACCTGAAGAATGGGCAGGTCAAGAATGCAATTGCTGATTTCGACGCCGCCCTCAAAATCAACCCGCGACTGACCTCGTCGCTGTACGGCCGCGGCCTCGCCAAGCAGCGAAACGGCTCGATTTCCGAGGGCGAACTGGACATCACCAATGCCAAGGCGATGGATCCGAATATTGTCAAGGAATTCGCGAGTTACGGGATACGCTGACGATTATTTGAGGCAGGGACCGGCGCTGCCTGAACCCTGGGGTGGGCAGCAGAGACAAATCCAGGAAAGCCGACGGGCCGGGCAGGCGACGGGCCTGCGCCCGATTTGTCCGGCGACGTATTTGAGAATGAATTGCAACCGCGCGATGCGCGCAGGAGGGACTGGCAATGTCAAAGATCTCTGCAAGGAACAATCTCACGGCAATCCTTTCGATCATGACGATCGGCGCGACGCTGTCTTTCGGAATGACCGGGGCAATCGCCGCCGACGAGGTCACCGAGGATCAGATCCTTCGGGCGCTGGCGCCGCCGGCCAAGAAGCCGCTGACCCGCGGCCTGTCGGTCGGTCCGCAGCAGGCTGAACCGGTGATCTCCGCCGAGGAAGGTCGTTTCGTCCAGAAGATCCGCGGCCGGCCCAGCCGTTCGCTGTCGGCCAGCGAGCGCGAGGAAATCGCCACCCTCGCCAAGGACAAGCCGAATATCGATCTGGAAATCACCTTCGATTACAATTCGGCCGAGATCAGCGCCAAATCGCTGGCTTCGGTGCAGGCGCTCGGAAAGGCGCTGAGCAGTGCCGATCTGAAGGGCTCGACCTTCATCGTCGCCGGCCACACCGACGCCGCGGGCAGCGACGGTTACAACCAGGACCTGTCGGAGCGGCGCGCCGACTCGATCAAGCGCTATTTGACCGACAAATACGGCATCGCCGGCGCTGACCTCGTGACCGTCGGATACGGCGAGAGCAAGTTGAAGGATCCGAGCCAGCCGCTGGCGGAAGTCAACCGCCGCGTGCAGGTCGTCAACATGGCCAACAAGACCACGGCATCCAAGCAATAATGGAGTTTCCCATCACGGGCCTCTGTTCCGATCCCGTCGGAACGGAGGCTTTGTGTTTATTTGACGCATTTTCCCCGCGCGGGCCGGTATCCACTTCGCCGGAAAACGCTATAAGGAAAACGCGATAAAGCCTCTTGATACCTCCCTCCCGACAGGTCTGGATCGATCCGGCGATGAAGCTCTCCGAATATCTCAAGCCTGCGATCGGAGTGGTCGTCGTGGTCGCGGTGGGAGTGTACTATTGGCTTGGGCACCGTCCCCGGCCTGAGGAAAAGGAAATTCCGACCAAGGCGATGGTCATCGTCACCAAGAGCACCAACGCCTGCTTCTCCGACCTGGTCCGGGTCACCGGCTTCATCGTGCCGCGCCGCGAAGCGGTGGTCGGCGTCGAGCAGGAGGGCTCCAGGGTTTCCGAGGTGCTGGTGCGCGAAGGCGACATCGTCACCGACAATCAGGAACTGGCGCGGCTGACCCCGCCGCCGCAACAGCCCGGGACGCGGCCCGGCCCGACCGTGCTGCGCGCGCCGGCCGCCGGCCTCGTTACCGAAGTCAGGACCATCGCCGGCGCGCCCGCCTCGCCGCAGGCCGGCCCGATGTTCCGGATTTCCGTCAACAACGAGATCGAACTGGATGCCGAAGTGCCGGCGATCCATATGCTGAAGCTCAATCCCGGCGCCGGCGCGCGGATCAGCCGGGACAACGTGCCCGATTTGATCGGGCGCGTGCGGCTGGTCTCGCCGCAGATCGACCGCGCCACCCAGCTCGGCCATATCCGGATCGCGCTGACCAACAACCCGTCGCTCAAGATCGGCATGTTTGCGCGCGCCAGCATCGACGCCAAGCGCAGCTGCGGCGTCGCGATCCCGCGCACCGCCATTGACCATTCGACCGTTCAGGTGGTCAAAGGAAACATCGTTGAGACGCGGAAAGTAAGGGTCGGGCTGGTGTCCGACACATCAACGGAAATCCTCGAGGGCCTCGACGTCGGCGAAATCGTCGTCGCCGATGCGGGCACCTCGCTGCATGACGGCGACCAGATCAAGACCATGTTCGCCGAGGAACTAGATCGGACGCGGGTGCGCTGATGGCTCTCAATATCTCGGCCTGGTCGATCCGAAATCCGCTGCCGTCGATCGTCTTCTCCATCATCCTTCTGGTACTGGGCTGGGTCAGTTTCACCAAGCTCGCGGTGACGCGGCTGCCTTCCGCCGACATTCCGGTGATCTCGGTCGCGGTCTCGCAATTCGGCGCCGCCCCCGCCGAACTCGAATCGCAAGTGACAAAAACCATCGAGGACGGCGTCTCCGGCGTCGAGGGCGTGCGGCACATTTCGTCGTCGATCACCGACGGTCTGTCGCTGACCACGATTCAGTTCGCGCTCGAGACCAACACCGACCGGGCGCTGAACGACGTCAAGGACGCCATCACGAGGGTGCGTTCCAACCTGCCGCAGAACGTCAACGAGCCGCTGATCCAGCGCGTCGACGTGATCGGCCTGCCGATCGTCACCTATGCCGCGATCTCGCCCGGCAAGACGCCCGAGCAGCTGTCCTATTTCGTCGACGACGTCGTCAAGCGGGCGCTGCAGGGCGTGCGCGGCGTCGCCCAGGTCGAGCGCATCGGCGGCGTCGAGCGCGAGATCCTGGTGTCGCTGGATCCCGACCGGCTGCAGGCCGCGGGCCTCACCGCCGTCAATGTCAGCCAGATCCTGCGCGGCACCAATGTCGATCTCGCCGGCGGCCGCGCCGAGATCGGCAAGAACGATCAGGCGATCCGCACGCTGGCCGGCGCCAAGACCCTGAACGATCTCGCCGGCACCATGATCCCGCTGTTCGGCGGCGGCGAGGTTCGTCTCGACGATCTCGGCACCGTCACCGACACCATCGCCGACCGCCGCACCTTCGCGCGCCTGAACGGCGAGCCGGTGGTGGCGCTCGGCATCAAGCGCTCCAAGGGCGCCAGCGACGTGGTGGTCGCCGCCGCCGTGCAGAAGCGCATCGAAGCGCTCAAGACCACCTATCCCGACGTCGACCTCAAGCTGATCGACACCTCGGTGGACTTCACCAAGGGCAATTACGAAGCCGCGATTTCGACCTTGTTCGAAGGCGCCATCCTCGCCGTCATCGTCGTGCTGCTGTTCCTGCGCGACATCCGCGCCACCATCATCGTTGCGGTCTCGCTGCCGCTGTCGATCTTCCCGGCGTTCTGGGCGATGGACATGCTCGGGTTCTCGCTGAACCTGGTCAGCTTCCTCGCCATCACGCTGTCGACGGGCATCCTGGTCGACGACGCCATCGTCGAGATCGAGAACATCGTGCGCCACATGCGAATGGGCAAGTCGCCCTATCGCGCCGCGCTCGAGGCCGCCGACGAGATCGGCCTCGCCGTGATCGCGATCTCGCTGACCATCATCGCGATTTTCGCGCCGGCAAGCTTCATGTCGGGGATCGCCGGGCAATTCTTCAAGCAGTTCGGCATCACGGTGTCGGTGCAGGTGTTCTTCTCGCTGCTGGCCGCCCGCTTCGTCACGCCGGTGCTGGCCGCCTACTTCATGAAGGATACACATCACGAAGACCCGCCGCCGGGCCGCGTGCTGAAAATCTATACCAAGCTCGTGACCTGGTCGGTGAAACACTACTTCATCACCGTGCTGGCCGGCTTCGGCACCCTCGCCGTCTCGATCTGGAGCATCACGCTGCTGCCGCAGGGCTTCCTGCCGGCGCAGGACACCGCGCGCTCGCTGCTGGCGATGGAGCTGCCGCCGGGGTCGCAGCTCGCCTATACTGAAAAGATCACCGAAGAGATCGTGACGCGCCTGCGCAAGCGGCCCGAGATCAAGAGCGTGTTCGTCGACGGCGGCCGCGTGCCGCCGGGCATCTTCGAGGTGCGCCGCGCCGCGCTGATCATCAATTATACGCCGAAAGGCGACCGCAAGATCACCCAGCGCGAACTCGAACTGGCGATCTCGGGCGATCTCGAGAACGTTCCGGACATCCGGTTCTGGTTCCTCGACGAAAACGGCCTGCGCGCGATCTCGCTTGTCGTCACCGGCGTCGACAGCAACATCGTCGGCAACGTCGCCAGCGAGCTGGCGACGCAGATGAAGCGGATTCCGATCATCTCCAATGTGATCTCGGAAACCTCGCTCGACCGGCCGGAGCTTCGCATTCAGCCGCGGGCCGAGCTGGCGGCACGGCTCGGCGTCTCCACCGAGAGCCTGTCGCAGACCATCCGCGTCGCCACCATCGGCGATGTTGGTCCTGCGCTGGCGAAATTCGACGCCGGCGGCCGGCTGGTGCCGATCCGGGTCCAGCTCGAGGACGGTGCGCGCGGCGACCTGCAGATCCTCGAGCAGTTGCGGGTGCCGCTGGGTCAACGCGGCGAAAAGGGCGGCGTGCCGCTCTCGGTGGTGGCCGACATCAGGCTCGATCAGGGCCCGACCAGCATCAACCGCTACGACCGGGAACGTCAGGCCACCGTGGCCGCCGACCTCGTCGGCTCCGCGGCGCTCGGCGACGCCACCAAGAAAATCTACGACCTGCCGGTCATGAAGAGCCTGCCCAAGGGCGTCAAGGTCAGCCCGTCGGGCGACGCCGAGAGCCTGGCCGAACTGTCGGACGGCTTCGCCACCGCGATCACGACAGGACTGATGATGGTCTATGCGGTGCTGGTGTTGCTGTTCGGCACCTTCCTGCAGCCGATCACCATCCTGTTCTCGCTGCCGCTCTCGATCGGCGGCGCCATCGCGGCGCTGCTGCTGACCGGCAAGCAGCTGACGACGCCGGTATGGATCGGCATCCTGATGCTGATGGGCATCGTCACCAAGAACGCCATCATGCTGGTGGAATTCGCGGTCGAGTCGATCCGCGAGGGCACGCCGCGCGACG
>CALROE020000119.1:0-7861 GCA_943369715.1 Bradyrhizobium ivorense | reverse complement strand
CTATCCCGACATCCGGCTGGTCTACTGGGCCGGCGGCAATCCGTTCCATCATCACCAGGATCTCAACCGGCTGCGGCGCGCTTTCGCGCAGGTCGATACGCTGGTGGTGCATGAACTGGGCTGGACCGCGACGGCGCGCCATGCCGATTTCGTTTTGCCCGCGACCATGACGCTGGAGCGCGAGGATATCGGCGGCAGTTCCAACGATCCGCTGCTGGTGCCGATGCCGCGGATCGCGCCGCCCTATGGCGAGGCGCGCGACGATTACGAGATCTTTTCCGATCTGGCCGAACGCCTCGGCGCCCGCGAAGCCTTCACGGAGGGACGCACGGTCCGGCAATGGCTGGAGCACCTGTATGAGCCGACACGGAAGGGTCTGGCGGACATGGATTTGCCGGCGCCCGATTTCGAGACACTCTGGGCGAGCGACGGCCTGATCGTGCCGCAACAGCCTGACGATGGCGGACAGATCCGGCGTTTCCGCGACGATCCGGAAACGGCGAGGCTGCCGACGCCCAGCGGCAAGGTCGAGATCTTTTCGGAAACGATCGCGGGTTTTGCGGAGCCGTCCTGTCCCGGTCACCCGACCTGGCTCGAGCCGGTGCAGCCGGCGCCATCGACGCCGCTGATCCTGGTCTCCAACCAGCCGGCGACGCGCTTGCACAGCCAGCTCGACTTCGGGGCGCACAGCGCGGGCAGCAAACATCGCGGCCGCGAGGTCGCCCGCATGCATCCGGCCGACGCAGCAGCGCGCGGCATTGCCGATGGCGACATCATCCGCCTGTTCAACGAGCGCGGCGCTTGTCTTGCAGGCGTCCGCGTCACCGACGGCATCCGCCGCGGTGTGGTCCAGCTGCCGACCGGCGCGTGGTACGATCCCGCCGATCCAAATGAGGAAGCCCCGCTCTGCGTGCACGGCAATCCGAATGTTCTGACGCGCGACGTCGGCACGTCCGCTTTGGCACAGGGCTGCACCGGGCAGCTGACGACTGCCGAGGCCGAACGCTTCGACGGCAATTTGCCGCCGATCCAGGCCTACGATCCGCCGGTGGCCTCACACCCCGATCGCATTCCTCGCCACCACGTCGCGAAAGAATGAGGCGCTGAGTTTTGCCACCCGCGCCTGTGTTTCGAAGTCCACCCGATACACCCCGAACCGCTTTTCAAATCCAAAGATCCATTCGAAATTGTCCATCAGGCTCCACAGGAAATAGCCCTTCACCGGCACGCCTTCCGAGGTCGCGCGCTGCAGCTGGGCCAGATAGTTGCGCAGGTACATGATGCGATCGAGGTCGTAGACCTGGCCGTCGGCAGCTAGCTTGTCCTCCGACGAGGTGCCGTTCTCGCTGATATAGATGGTGTCGATGTTCCAGACCTTGGCGGCCAGCCGCGGCGCCCAGTAGATCACCTCGGGGCCGACGCGCAGCCATTCGGAATTCATATGCGGGAACGAGGCGGGGAAGGGCAGCACCGACCAGCCCGGCTTCCTGTCGGAAGCGGCGATGTAGAATTGCGGCGCGTAGATGTTGAGGCCGACGAAGTCGTTCTTCGAGCCGATGATCTTCAATTCGTCGTCGGTGAATTTGGGAGCGTCCTTGCCGGCATATTCCAGGAAGCCGTCGGTGTATTTGCCTTCGAGAATCACGCCGAGAAAGCCCGCATTCAATTCGCGCGTCGCCATCTCGGCGGCGCGCACATGTTCCGGCGTGTCGAACGCCGGCACGCAGGCCGCGATATTTTCGGCCGGGCCGACCCTGGTGCCGGCGCGCGCTTTGGCGCGGATCGCCTGCACCGCGAGCCCGTGCGCCAGCACGACATGGTGACGCGCCTGGTTCAGCTCGCCCGTCGGCAGTTTCAGGCCCGGCGCATCGATGCCCCAGCCGTAACCAAAATTCAGAAATCGTCCGGCTTCGTTGAGGGTGAAGATGTTCTTGACGCGATCGCTCAGGCGCTCGGCGACGTAACCCGCATAATCCCCGAACGCCTTCGAGGTGTCGCTGGATTGCCAGCCGCCGACACGGTCCTGCAGCGCCTGCGGCAGATCCCAGTGATACAGCGTCGCGTAGGGTTCGATGCCGTTCTTCAGGAGCTCATCGACGAGGCGGTTGTAGAAATCGAGCCCCTTGGGATTCGCGGCACCGCTGCCTTCGGGAAACACCCGCGGCCAGGCGATCGAAAACCGGTAGGCCCTGGCGCCGAGATCCCGGATCAGGCCGACGTCTTCCTTGTAGCGATGATAATGATCGTTGGCGCGGTCGGCGTTGCTGCCATCCTCGATCTTGCCCGGCGTATGCGCAAACGTGTCCCAGATCGAACGGCCGCGGCCGTCCTCGTTGACGGCGCCTTCGATCTGGTAGGACGAGGTGGCGGTGCCCCAGACGAAATCGTTCGGAAAGGGAAACGGCGCGTGCCGCTGGGCTGCCGGCCCGGCGTCGCCATCCGCGGCGGTCGCAGGCGCCGCCGCCAGCCCAAAAAAGGCGGAAAGCCCCGTGAGCTTGGCAAAATGCCGACGCGAAAATTTTGAGAACATCACATTCTCCGTCACCGTCAGGAATTGATCTGCAAGCCTGAAATCCGGTCGATCTCGAAGGCGACCGTAACAGGGGATTCGGCGTCCACGAACCCGACGCCTTGAAAATTCTTCGAGCCCATGGCCAGATCGACGATCGCAGCTGCGAATTGACCCGGGCGCCGCGAAGGTCCTAAAGTCAAACTCATGACCGATTTCCATGGCGTTTTTCCCTATCTCGTCTCCCCCATCGATCCCGCAGGCCAGATCCGCACCGATGTGCTCGGACGGTTGTGCGACGATCTGATCCAATCCGGCGTGCACGGGCTGACGCCGCTCGGCTCGACCGGCGAGTTTGCCTATCTCAACAGCGCGCAGCGGCTGGCCGTGGTGCAGACCACGATCGAGGCGGCAAAGGGCCGCGTGCCTGTGGTCGCCGGCGTCGCGTCGACCTCGACGGCGGACGCGGTGGCGCAGGCCAAGGCCTGTCAGAAGCTCGGCGCCGACGGCATCCTGGCGATCCTGGAAGCGTATTTTCCGCTGTCCGATGCGCAGGTTGAATCCTATTTTCGCGCCATCGCGGATGCGGTCGATATTCCCGTGGTGATCTACACCAATCCGCAATTCCAGCGCTCGGACCTGACGCTCGACGTCATCGCCCGGCTCGCGGCGCATCCGCGCATCGGCTACATCAAGGACGCCTCGACCAATACCGGGCGGCTGCTGTCGATCATGAACCGCTGCGGCGACGACATAAAGGTGTTCTCGGCATCGGCGCATATCCCGGCCGCCGTAATGCTGATCGGCGGCGTCGGCTGGATGGCGGGGCCGGCCTGCATCATCCCGAAGCAAAGCGTCGAACTCTACAACCTCTGCAAGGCGGCGCGCTGGGACGACGCGCTGAAGCTGCAGCGGAAGCTGTGGCGGATCAACGAGGCCTTCGCGCGCTACAACCTCGCCGCCTGCATCAAGGCCGGGTTGGCGATCCAGGGCTATGACGTCGGCGATCCCGTGCCGCCGCAGGCCGCGCTGACGGCGGACGAGCGCCGGGCGGTCGAGGCGGTGTTGCGGGAGGTGGGGTAGCCGTACCCCGTCATTCCGGGATGCGCCGCCAGGCGCAGACCCGGAATCCAGAGATCGCGAGTTCGAGATTCCGGGTTCGCGCTGTCGCGCGCCCCGGAATGACGAAAAAGGCGGCATGACTGCGTTAGTTGTTTCACGGCCAAAATCCGCTAAAACCCCGGCCAACGCTACAAGAGACTCGAAGGACCAACTGATGAACATTCTTCCCGGCAATCTGCGTTTCGGTGCGGGCAAGCCCGTCAAGCGTCTTGAAGATCAGCGATTGCTCACCGG
The DNA here is from genome assembly GCA_943369715.1 of Bradyrhizobium ivorense. Classification (GTDB taxonomy): domain Bacteria; phylum Pseudomonadota; class Alphaproteobacteria; order Rhizobiales; family Xanthobacteraceae; genus Bradyrhizobium; species Bradyrhizobium ivorense_A. The sequence goes on along the minus strand of CALROE020000119.1, from coordinate 3,996 downwards.
GAAGGGGCAGTTCATCGACGACAAGCCGGAAGACGGCGCGCTGTGGCTGCACGTGTTGCGCTCGCCGCATGCCCACGCCAGGATCACCTCGATCGACAGCCAGGCTGCCGCCGGGATGCCCGGCGTCGAGGCGGTGTACACCGGCGCCGACCTCGTCGCCGACGACATCGGCACCATCCCGACGCTGTCGGTGTTCATGCGGCCGGACGGCAAGCCGATGACGGTGCCGCCGCGCCGGCTGCTGGCCCATGAAATCGTGCGCTATGCCGGCGAAGCGGTGGCCGCCGTGGTGGCGACATCGCGGGTGGCGGCGCAGACCGCCGCCGAGGCGATCGCGATCGACTACGAGATCCTGCCGTCGGTGGTCGATCCTATTGAAGCTACAAAGCCGGGCGCGCCGGTGGTGTGGGCCGAGGCGCCGGACAACATCGTCGCGGCCATGAGCTATGGCGATGCCGCCAAGGTCGAGGCGGCCTTCGCCAGCGCTGCGCATAAAGTTTCGCTCGATCTGGTCAGCCAGCGCCTGGTTCCCTCCGCGATGGAACCGCGCTCGACCATTGCCGAGATCGAGAAGAAAACCGGACGGCTGATCCTGCATGTGCAGTCGCAGACGCCGGGTTCGACCCGCGACCTGCTGGCCGATGCGGTCCTGAAGCGGCCGAAGGAGAGCATCCGCGTGCTGGTCGGCGATATCGGCGGCGGTTTCGGCCAGAAGACCAGTCTCTATCCGGAAGACGGCATCGTGGCCTATGCCGCGATCAAACTGAACCGCAAGGTGCGCTGGCGCGGCGACCGTACCGACGAATTCGTCGGCGGCACCCACGGCCGCGATCTCACCTCGACCGGCGAATTCGCGCTCGACGCCAAGGGCCGCGTGCTGGCCTATCGGGTTCGCTCGGTCGGCGGCACCGGCGCCTATAGCTCCGGCGCCGGCAATATCATCCCGCTGGTGCTCGGCCCGTTCGTGCAGTCCGGCGTCTACGACCTGCCGCTGGTGCATTACGAGGTCAAGTCGGTCATGACCCACACCGCACCGGTCGGCGCCTATCGCGGCGCGGGCCGCCCCGAGGGCGTCTTCATCGTCGAGCGGCTGATGGATGCCGCCGCCCGGCAGATCGGAATGGACCCGCGCGCCATTCGCAAGGTGAACTACATCAAGCCGTCGCAGCTGCCCTACACCAACCCCGTCGGCCAGGTCTACGACTCCGGCGCGTTCGCCCACATGCTGGAGCGCGCTTCGAAGCTCGCGGACTGGGATGGCTTTGCCGCGCGCAAAAAGGCCGCGAAGAAGAAGGGCCTGCTCTACGGTCGCGGCCTCACCTCCTATATCGAGTGGACCGGCGGCCGCGCCCATACCGAAAAGGTCAGCCTGCACGCCACCGCCGAGGGCCGCATCATCCTGCATTCCGGCACCATGGCGATGGGGCAGGGGCTGCAGACCACCTTCACGCAGATGGCGTCGGACGCGCTCGGCATCCCCATGGACAGGATCGACATCGTGCAGGGCGATACCGACTTGGCGACCGGCTTCGGCAGCGTCGGTTCGCGCTCGCTGTTCGTCGGCGGCACCGCGCTTGCGGTATCCGCCGCCGACATGATCGCGAAAGCGCGCGAGAAGGCGTCGAATATCCTGGAGGCTTCCGTCGAGGACATCGAATATCGCGACGGTATGCTCACCGTGGTCGGCACCGACAAGCGGATCGGCTTGTTCGAGATCGCGAAGAAGGAGAGCGGCGCGCGGCTCAGCGTCGACAGCGAGGGCGAGGTCGACGGCCCGAGCTGGCCGAACGGCACCCATATCTGCGAGGTCGAGATCGATCCCGAAACCGGCGTGACGAGGATCGTGCGTTACACCACGGTCGACGACGTCGGCGTGGCCGTCAATCCGATGCTGGTGACCGGCCAGATCCACGGCGGCGTCGCCCAGGGCATCGGCCAGGCACTGTACGAGGGCGTGAGCTACGATTCCGAAGGGCAGCTGCTGACCGCGAGCTACCAGGACTACTGCCTGCCGCGCGCCGACGACATCCCGCCGATCGCGGTCGCGCTCGACGACAGCGCGCCGTGCAAAACCAACCCGCTCGGCGCCAAGGGCTGCGGCGAATCCGGCACGATCGGCGGCACCCCCTGCCTCGTCAACGGCGTGATCGACGCGCTCAGCGAACTCGGCATCAAGAACCTCGCCACGCCGCTGACCCCGATGAAGGTCTGGCAGGCGATCCGGGACGCGAGGGTCGGGGTGTAATCTGCCGTCATTCCGGGGAGATGCGCAGCATCGAACCCGGAATCTCGCGTAGCAACTTCGAGGTTCAGGGGTCGCGCTCGCGCGCGCCCCGGAACGACGGGAAGGCCCTACAACCCCAGCACCATCTTCGCCACGATCTCGCGCTGGATCTCCGAGGAGCCGCCGAAGATGGTGTAGGCGCGGCCGTTGAGATATTCGGGGACCACCGGCAAGATCTCTTCCGGAATGCCCGGCGCCTCGTTCAGCCGGTACAGCGGCCGCATCGGCTCGACATAGAGCCCGTCATTGCCGATCACCTCGACGCCCAGCCGCGTCACCGCCTGGCGGATTTCGCTGACCCGCAGTTTCAGGAGTGACGACACCGCGCCGGGGTTTTGGCCGGTCTGCAGCGCCGACAGCACCCGCAGTTCGGTCATTTCCAACGTGTCGATGTCGACCTCGATCTCGGACATCCTTACCCCGATGTCGGGATCGTCGATGGCCCGCCCGGTGGCGTCGGATTCCGCGAGATCCGAGATGGTTTTGAGCGCGTCGCGCAATTTGGCCGACGCGATGCCGGCGCCGCGTTCGAATTCGAGCAGGTACTTTCCATAGGTCCAGCCCTTGCCTTCCTCGCCGACGCGGTTGGCGACGGGCACCCGGACGTCATCGAAGAACACCTGGTTGACCTCGTGGTCGCCGCCGATGGTCAGGATCGGCCGCGTGGTGATGCCCGGGCTCTTCATGTCGATCAGGATAAAGCTGATGCCGTCCTGCTTGCGCTCGGTGTCATTGGTGCGCACCAGCGCGAACATGCGGTTGGCGTGATGCGCATGCGTGGTCCAGATCTTGGTGCCGTTGATGACGTAATCGTCGCCATCGCGCACCGCGCGGGTCTTCAGCGAGGCGAGATCGGAGCCGGATCCCGGCTCGGAATAGCCCTGACACCAGTAATCCTCGCCCGAAAGAATTCGCGGCAGGTAAAAATTCTTCTGTTCCGGCGAGCCGAACCCGATGATGACGGGGCCGACCATCTTGACGCCCATCACGTTGACGTTGGGCGCGCCGGCGCGGGCGCATTCGGCTTCGAAAATCCAGCGCTGCGCCGGCGTCCAGTCCGGTCCGCCAGCTTCCACCGGCCATCCCGGCGCGCCCCAGCCCTTTTCATGCAGCGCGCGCTGCCAGGCCATGCCGATATCGGGATCGGAAAATACCGATGGCGTCAGCGCGGTGGCGCGCTTCATTTCCGGCGTGAGATTTTGCGCGATGAAGTCGCGGACTTCCCTCTCGAAGGTGCGTTCCTCTGGGCTGAAGGTGAGATCCATGGTGGCGCTCCGATGCTCAGGCGTGAGAGGTTGTTCGTCCGCCCAACGCGGCGTGACGGCGGTAATGATGGGCGCTGCCGCCGAACAGCGTGTCGAAGGCGAGCAGCCGCTTGAAGTAGGAGCCGATGTCGAGCTCTTCGGTGACGCCCATGGCGCCGTGCAGCTGCACCGACTGTTCGGCGACGAAGCGCGCGGATTTGCCGATCTTGGCTTTCGCGCCCGACGCGGCGCGGCCGCGCGCGACCGGTTCGGCGTCGGCCATCACGGCGGCGCGCAGCGCGATCGAGCGCGCCTCGTCGCAATGCATCGCCATGTCGGCGAGGCGGTGGCGGATGACCTGGTTGGCGGACAGCGGCTTGCCGAACTGCTGGCGTACCTTGGTATATTCCAGCGTCATGTCGAACATGATCTGCATGATGCCGACCGCCTCGGCGCCGAGGGCGGCCA
>CALROE020000118.1:0-7874 GCA_943369715.1 Bradyrhizobium ivorense | reverse complement strand
CGTTCGGTATCCTACTTCCCAGGGAGAAACAAATGACCGCGGTCGCCCAAAAAACAGTGCTGACAGGCTGCCTTGCGCCGATCGACAAGGACGGGCTGCAACAGCTCATCATCACCAGCAAGGCCAACCCCAAGGTGATCAAGACCTTGAAGTGCAAGACGGTGGCCGAAGGCAAGTTCCGCCACGCCAACTACATTCGCAACCTGCCGCCCTATATCGTCGACGAGCCGCCGGGCCTGCTCGGCGACGACACCGCGCCGAATCCGTCGGAAGCATCATTGGCCGCGCTGGGCTCCTGCCTTGCGGTCGGGCTGCACGCCAACGCGGTGCATCGCGGCTGGATCGTCAACAAGCTCGAGCTGCAGCTCGAAGGCGACCTCAACATCACGGCGGTGTGGGGCACCGGCGACGTCAGCGAGAAGCCGGTCGGCTTCACCGACGTGCGGGTCAAGGTCGACATGGTCTGCGAAGGCATTGCCCAGGCCGAGATCGACGCGCTGGTGACCCATGTCCAGAAGTGGTCGCCGGTCGCCAACACGTTTACGCGGCCCGTCAATCTCGAGGTCAGCGCCTAGCGGCGGCAAGCGTGCAATCGCGTCCCCAAAAACCGGTACGGAGAGTCTGATGGGTCAAGTGGCTGTATCGCGTCTGCCGGTCGACGATGCCGGCGGTCTTTCACCGGCATCCATCGTCGCCGGGGTGGCGGCGATGGCACGCAAGGATCTCGCGCCGCTCGCGGCCGGGATCGACGACGGCACGGTGTATCCGGCCGAACTGCTCCGGCGTCTCGGCGATGCCGGGGCGTGGGGTACGCATCGACCGGCGAATGGCGCGGCCGATCTGTGCGGCGCCATTCAGTCGATCTCGGCGCTCGGCGAGGTCTGCGGCGCCACCGCCTTCATGGCGTGGTGCCAGAACACGCTGGCCTGGTACGTGACGAATTCCGGCAATCCGGCGCTGACGGCGCGGTTCGCCGACGCTGTCTCCTCGGGAAAGATTCTCGGCGGTACCGGCCTGTCCAACCCGATGAAGACCTTCTTCGGAATCGAGAAATTCAAGCTGAAGGGGCGCAGGGTCGATGGCGGCTACGTCGTGCGCGGCGCGCTGCCCTGGGTGTCCAATCTCGGTCCCGATCATTTGTTCGGCACGATCTTCGAGATCGAGGGCAAGGCGAACGAGATCGTGATGTTTCTCGCCGACTGTTCCGATCCCGCCATCACCCTGACGCCGTGCCAGCCGTTTCTCGCGATGGACGGCACCGGCACCTACGGCGTCCAGTTCCGCGACGCCTTCATAGCGGACGATCACGTCCTCGCCGCGCCGGCCGGGCCGTTCGTGAAGAAAATCCGCGCCGGCTTCATTCTGCTGCAGGCGGGCATGGCGACCGGCCTGATCCGGGATTGCATCGCGATCATGAATGAGGTCGCCGGGCCGCTCGGCCACGTCAATCGCTATCTGCCGCAGCAGCCGGTCAATTTCCAGGATCTGCTGACAGAGCTCGAAACCGAAACCATGCAGCTGGCGCGTGACCCCTACAACACGGACGAAAGCTATTGGCGCCGGGTCGTGGCGCTTCGCCTGAGGGCCGGAGAGGCCAGTGTCGCTGCCGCGCATGCGGCGATGCTCCACTGCGGCGCGCGCGGCTACCTGAAGAGCCACCGCGCCCAGCGCAGGCTGCGCGAGGCCTACTTCGTCGCCATCGTCACGCCGGCCACCAAGCAACTGCGCAAAATGCTGGCAGAGGCGTGAGTCTTGCAGGGGGAGAATTGCAAGGGAGCATTGCAGGGGAGAATTGGCGGGCGTTTTGCAGGAGAGGTGTGCAGACAGATTTCCAGAGAACATCGGATCGACCCTAACTTTCAACGACGAAAACAGGAGAGGCCTGACATGACGGACGTTCTGATTTCCGCCGGCGAACTCGCCGAATTCATCACCAGGGAGCCGTGCGTCATCATCGACACGCGCAACCCGGATGCCTACGGCGCGGGACATCTCCCCAACGCCGTCAACGTGCACGAAATCTTCACCTACCTCGCGACCTCGACGCCGGAAGGCATGCAGGAGCTGAAGACGAAATTCGCCGACGCGTTCGGCAAGGCCGGGTTGTCGGGCAAGGAAACCGCGGTCATCTACGAGCAGTCGATGAATTCCGGCTTCGGCCAGTCCTGCCGCGGCTATTACCTGCTGACCATGCTCGGCTATCCCAAGATCAAGGTGCTGCATGGCGGGTTCGAAGCCTGGGCCGCCGCGGGCCTGCCGGTAACGACGGACGTTCCGACGCCGGCACCGGCCTCGTTCTCGATCGTTCCGGAAGCCGGCGACATCCTGATCGATGCCAGGACCATGCTGGCCGCCGTCGGCAAGCCCGGCGTCGCGCTGCTCGACGTCCGCGACGTCGATGAATGGATCGGCGACAGCTCCTCGCCCTACGGCAAGGATTTCTGCCCGCGCAAGGGACGGATTCCCGGCGCGGTGTGGCTCGAATGGTACCGCATGATGAAGCCGACCGCGGAGGGACCGCGCTTCAAGTCCAAGGACGAGATCCTGGCCGAATGCGCCACCGTCGGCATCACGCCAAATACCCCGGTCTACCTCTATTGCTTCAAGGGCGCCCGGGCCTCCAACACCTTCCTCGCGCTGAAAAACGCCGGGGTGAAGGACGTGCGGATGTATTTCGGATCCTGGAACGAATGGTCGCGCGATCCGTCGCTGCCGATCGAGGAAGGCCTGCCCACCGACGCGGGGCTGACGGAGAAGGCGGCATAGAGCCCGCAAGGTTTGCATCGTCCGGCCGCACTGAGGCGGCCGGCGATGAACCGCTCAAAGCGGCGGGTTGGCCGTTCGATCATCCGATACCACACAGGGGAATGGGGTATGTCCACCTTCGACGATGCGTTCGATGCCGATCGCAAGCTGTCACGATCAGGCTGCGTCTGCGGCCAGCATGGCTCCGCTAGGGAACACGAACAGGCGGCGCTGACGCTGCGCTGCGAACCGGCGCCGACCGAGCAACAACGTTACGAGGGGGTGGTTGCTTCCGCCGTGATGCGCGCGATGTTTCCGAAGGATGCCGCGCGTCGCGCGTTTCTGAAATCGGTCGGGGCGTCGACCGCATTGGCCGCCGTCTCGCAATTCTTTCCGATCAAGACCGCGACCGAGGTTTTTGCGCAGGGCGGCGTACCCGAGAAGAAGGACCTCAAGGTCGGCTTCATCCCGATCACCTGCGCGACGCCGATCATCATGGCGGCGCCGCTCGGCTTCTATGCCAAATACGGTCTCAACGTCGAGGTGGTGAAGACCGCCGGCTGGGCCGTGATCCGCGACAAGACCATCAACAAGGAATACGACGCCGCCCACATGCTGGCTCCGATGCCGATCGCGATTTCGCTGGGGCTGGGCGCCAATGCGATTCCCTTCACGGTGCCGGCGATCGAGAACATCAACGGGCAGGGCATTACCCTTGCCATGAAACACAAGGACAGGCGCGACCCCAAGGACTGGAAAGGCATGAAGTTCGCCATTCCGTTCGACTACTCGATGCACAATTACCTGCTGCGGTATTATCTCGCCGAGCACGGGCTTGATCCCGACACCGACGTGCAATTGCGTTCGGTTCCGCCGCCGGAGATGGTCGCCAATCTCAGGGCCGACAACATCGACGGCTTCCTCGCACCGGACAATATCTGCCAGCGCGCGATCTATGACGGCGTCGGCTTCCTGCACATCCTGTCCAAGGAAATCTGGGACGGCCATCCGTGCTGCACCTTCGCGGCGAGCCGGGAGTTCATCACGACGTCGCCGAACAGTTTTGCGGCGCTGACGCGGGCGATCGTCGATGCCACCGCCTATGCCTCGAAGGCGGAGAACCGCAAGCAGATCGCCGAGGCGATCGCGCCGGCGAACTACATCAACGCGCCGGTGACCGTGCTGGAACAGTCGCTGACCGGAACCTATGCCGATGGGCTCGGCGGCATCAAGACCGACCCCAGGCGCGTCGACTTCGATCCGTTCCCCTGGCAGTCGTTCGCGGTCTGGATGCTGACCCAGATGAAGCGCTGGGGCCAGATCAAGGGCGATGTGGATTACAAGTCGGTGGCCGAACAGGTCTTCCTCGCGACCGACACCGCCAAGGTGATGAAGGAGATGGGGCTGACGCCGCCCGCGACCGCCTACAAATCGTTCGCGGTGATGGGCAAGACCTTCGACGCCGCAAAGCCCGAGGAGTATCTCAACAGCTTCAAGATCCGGAAGTCGTCGTGAATGCGAAGGGTTTGGCGGCGCGCGCGGGGGCAAGGCCCAGCGCCTTCATGCGCGAGGCCAGCGTGGTCGGCTTGATGTCCAGCATCGCGGCGGCGCCGCCGGGGCCGAACACCTTGCCGTTGCAGGCCGCAAGCGCTGCCAGGATATTGCCGCGCTCGTGGTCGCGCAGCTCGGCCGCGGTCATGACCGCAGGCCGCGCTTCGGCCTTCTGGCGCCCTTGGCCGGACGGCGCGTGTGATCCTGGTGTGTCCGGCAGGTCGATGCGGAGCCTTCCGTTCTGCGCGAGGATCGCCGCGCGCTCGATCACGTTCTGCAGTTCGCGGACGTTGCCCGGCCAGTCGTAGCGCTGTAGCCGCCTTGCATCGCCTTCCGACAGCCGCAGGTCGGATTTCAGCTCCTTGCTCTCGCTCACCAGGAAGTGCTGCGCCAGCAACGGAATGTCCTCGCGACGGTCGCGCAGCGGGACCGACTCCACCGGAAACACGTTGAGCCGGAAGTACAGGTCCTCGCGAAACCGGCCGCGCGCCACTTCCTGCTTCAGGTTTCGGTTGGTGGCCGCGATCAGCCGCACGTCGACGGCGCGGGTGCGCTCTTCGCCGACCCGCTCGAAATTGCCTTCCTGCAGCACGCGCAGCAGCTTGCCCTGCAACTCCAGCGGAATTTCCCCGACCTCGTCGAGAAACAGCGTACCGCCGTCGGCGAGCTCGAAGCGGCCGATGCGGTCGCGCACTGCACCCGTGAAGGCGCCCTTGACGTGACCGAAGAACTCGCTCTCGAACAGTTCGCGCGGAATCGCGGCGCAGTTGACGCGGATCAGCGGCCGGTCGCGGCGGCTGCTCGCTTCGTGAATGGCGCGTGCGATCAGCTCCTTGCCGGTGCCGGATTCGCCGGTGATCATGACCGCGGCGGTGGTCGGCGCCACCAGCTTGACCTGGCGCAGTGTCTTCTGGATCGCCCCGCTCTGGCCGATGATGCCGCGCGGATTGGTCTCGATCCGGATTTCTTCCTGCAGATAGGCGTTTTCCAGCTCCAGCCGCTCGCGCAAGCGGTCGACCTCGGCAAGGGCTGCGTGCAATTTCTCGTCGGCGTCGCGGCGCTGGCTGACGTCGCGAAACACGATCACGGCGCCGACCACCATGCCGCGGTCGCGGATCGGGGTCGATGTGTACTCGACCCAGACCGGTGAGCCGTCCTTGCGCCAGAACACCTCGCCGCCGACATTGTGCACGGCGCCGTCGCGGAACGCGGCATAGATCGGGCAATCCTCGTCCGGGTAATGGCTGCCGTCGTGGTGACTGTGGTGCACGATCGGATGGATCGCCTTGCCGACCAGTTCCTCGGCGGCCCAGCCCAGCATCCGCTCGGCGGCGGGATTGACGAAGGTGGTCTTGCCCTCAGCGTTGACGCCATAGATGCCTTCGCCGGCGGCGCGCAGGATCAGCTGGTTTTCCCGCTCGATGTCCTGAAACACCCGCTCGACCCGCTGCCACGCCGCGAGCCCGCTGCGCATGTGGTCCTCGGCGGTGGCATCGACAGAGCGGCGGCGGCGCGCTTCGAGATCGCTCATGGTCAGCAGCATCAGCGCCCGCCCGTCATGCGGTACCCGCGAGCCGGTATATTCCAGCCGCAACGGCTGGCTGGTGGCATGGCGCGGGGTCAACGCGTTGGTCCAGTAGCTGCCCTTGGCGAGCACGGCCTGGGTGAACACGATCAGCGCCGGCAATTGCCCCGCATGCAAGGCGCTGATTCGTGTCTCCCGCAGCAGCGCGCGATCGTAGCCGAGCAGCGCGCAGGCGGCCGGGTTGGCGTCGACGATCTCGTCGGCATCGGGGTCGAGCAGCAGCGTCGGCTCGGTCAGATAGTCGAAGGTGAGGGTGCGCAGATCCGGGTCGCGCCCCGTTGCGGCCGAAGCCAGTTCCATCACGCCTGCACTCCGAGAAATCGTAATTCAGCTACGAGTTTTCGTATATCACGAATTATCGTAGTCGCCAATATAGCCAAAAAACACTGCGGCAATTGAAGAAGTGCGCGCCGAAGGGGCTGGCACGCTCTTTGCCTAATGAACGGGCAACGAAGCGCAGGAGGTTTCATGTCCACGTTCGACAATCCGTTCGATCCGGCCCGCCGTCTCCACTCCCAGGGCTGCAGCTGCGGTCAGCACGTCAACGAGGCCGAACACGACACCGCCGCCCGGCTTTCGCTGCAGCCGGCCGTCGCCTCGTCCGAGGAGGCCCGCTTCGAGGGCGTGGTCGCTTCCGCCGTGATGCGCGCGATGTTTCCGCAGGATGTCGCGCGGCGCGCATTCCTGAAATCGGTGGGGGTCGCCACCGCCGTCGCGGCGGTGTCGCAATTCTTTCCGCTGAAAATCGCGACCGAGGCGTTCGCGCAAGGCGGACCGCTGGAAAAGAAGGACCTCAAGGTCGGCTTCATTCCGATCACCTGTGCGACACCGATCATCATGGCGGCGCCGATGGGATTTTACGCCAAGAACGGCCTCAACGTCGAAGTCATCAAGACCGCCGGCTGGGCCGTCATTCGCGACAAGACCCTCAACAAGGAATACGACGCCGCCCACATGCTGTCGCCGATGCCGCTCGCCATCACCATGGGGGTCGGCTCCAATCCGCAGCCCTACACCATGCCGGCGGTGGAGAACATCAACGGCCAGGCGATCACGCTCTCCGTCAAGCACAAGGACAAGCGCAACCCTAGGGACTGGAAGGGCTTTAAATTTGCCGTCCCGTTCGACTTCTCGATGCACAATTATCTGCTGCGCTATTATCTCGCCGAGCACGGCATCGATCCCGATGCCGACGTGCAGATCCGCGCCGTGCCGCCGCCGGAAATGGTCGCCAATCTGCGTGCCGACAACATCGACGGCTTCCTCGGGCCGGACCCGATGAACCAGCGCGCGGTCTATGACGGCGTCGGTTTCATCCACATCCTGACCAAGGATATCTGGGAAGGGCACCCATGCTGCGCCTTCGCAGCGTCGAAGGAATTCGTCACCTCGATGCCGAACACCTACGGCGCGCTGCTCAAATCGATCATCGAGGCCACCGCGTTCGCGCACAAGGCCGAGAACCGCAAGCAGATCGCAGAGGCGATCGCGCCGGCGAATTACCTCAACCAGCCGCAGATCGTGCTGGAGCAGATCCTGACCGGCACCTTCGCCGACGGCCTCGGCAATATCGTGACGCAGCCGAACCGCGTCGATTTCGATCCGTTCCCGTGGCAGTCCTTTGCGATCTGGATCATGACGCAGATGAAGCGCTGGGGTCAGGTCAAGGGCGACATCGATTATGCCGGTATCGCCTCGCAAGTCTATCTCGCCACCGACGCCACCAGGCTGATGAAGGAGGCCGGCCTGACGCCGCCGACCACCACGACGAAAAGCTTTTCGGTGATGGGCAAGACTTTCGATCCGGCCAAGCCCGAGGAGTATCTCAACAGCTTCAAGATCAGGAAGGCGTCGTGAGCGCGGTGGTGCGATTCGCTTCTTCACCTCTCTCCGCAGGCGGGGAGAGGTCGGATCATGCGCGTCAGCGCGTGATCCGGGTGAGGGGGACTCTCAGCGGTCCGAACTCGTTGAGGCTCCCCCTCACCCCGGCCCT
>CALROE020000117.1:0-7897 GCA_943369715.1 Bradyrhizobium ivorense | reverse complement strand
CAAATTCCGGATCGACCAGGATGATCCTGGCGCCGCCGTGATCGAGCTGGAAGGCGATCGAGCCGGCATCGAGCCGGATGTTGAGCGCATTGAGCACGGCGCCGGCCATCGGCACCGCGAAATGCAGCTCGTTCATCGCGGGGATGTTCGGCAGCATCGCCGCGACGGTGTCACCATGGCCTATACCCCGGCCAGCGAGGTACGAGGCAAAACGCCGGCAACGCTCGTGGGTCTGCGACCAGGTGAAGCTGCGCCCTTCATAGACGGTGCTGATGTGGTCGGGATAAATCGCTGCGGTTCGTGCAAGGAAGCTGAGCGGCGTCAGCGCCACGTAGTTGGCCGGCGTCTTGTCCAGACCGATGCTGTACTGGTTCTGCGGGGCGCTCATGGCCGTTGATCCATTTCGCTGACTTGAACTTACAGGAACCCGATCGATATCCACGGGAATATCGCCACCACGATCAGCCCGACCATCAGGGCCAGAAGATAGCCCCAGATCGGCCGGACCCCCTCGGCGGGGTCGACAGGCCCAATGGCGCAGGCGGCATAGTAGCCTACTCCAAAGGGCGGCGCGAACAGTCCGATGCCCATGGCAAGGCTGACGACCATCGCATAATGCACCTCATGGACGCCAACGGCGCGGTCGATCGGAAACAGCAGCGGCCCGAACAGCACGATCGCCGGAATGCCCTCGAGCACGCTGCCCAGAATGGTGAAGGCCACGATCGACACCGCGATGAAGGTCGCGGAGCCGCCGGGCAGGCCGGTCATGGCGGCCGCCAGCGCGCGCGAGAAGCCGGATTGGGTCAGGCCCCAGGCCATCCCGGTCGCGGTGGCGATGCCCTCGACCACAGCGTAACGGATCACGAAGGGCAGTGCTGCGAGACCACTTCGACGACTCGATTTCGCCGGTCGTCCGCCGTGCCGCGGCTGCGCTTATTGCAGTGTCTGCCAGCTGCGGCAATATCGGTTCGCGAGGGTCTCGCAGAACCGTAATGCTTGTTTGGGCTGACCTGACGATTGACGCCAGGCACACTACAGGCAACAGCCGCTGCGAGCGTGTTTCGCTGCGGTAAAGTCGAATGATTCCCAGCTAACTATTTGATCTGTTTGGACATAAATATATTCCATAATATACCTTATGCGAATCCGAGATTTGCACGCGCGGCCTTGGCTTACTGTACATGGGGTTGTTTTCGACTTTTTGGTCCGGGGCTCCTTACCGTCCCCGGAACGTCGGCTTGCGTCGCCCCAGGAACGCGGCGACGCCCTCCTTGTGGTCCTCGCTGAGGCTCGCCAGCGCGAACTGGTCGACGTCCATGTGGCTGGCGAGATCGTCGAGCGCATGCGTCAACCGGTTGACGGTCAGCTTGGTCATGGCGACCGACAGCGGCGGCTGCGCGGCGACCTTGGTAGCGAGCGCCATCGCGACGTCGAAGGCGCAGCCGGGATCGGCCACCTCCTCCACCAGGCCCCATTCATGGGCCTCGGCGGCCGAGATGCGCTGGTCGGCCAGGATCACCGCCTGCTTGGTGCGGGCCGGCCCGATCAGATGCAGCATGCGCGGCACGCTCTGCCAGCTCATATTCATGCCGAGGCCGATCTCCGGCACCCGCATATGGCCGTCGCGGGCCATGACGCGAAAGTCCAGCGCCACCGCCAGCGCCACGCCGCCGCCGACGCAGAACCCCTCGATGGCGCCGATCGTGATCTGTTCCATCTCCTGCCAGGCGCGGGTCAGCCGCGGTCCCAGTTTGAGGTGCCGCCGCAGCGTCCCCAGATCCATCGTGGCGCGCGACCGGCCTTCGGGGTCCTTGAGGTCAAAGCCGGCGGTGAACGCCTTGGCCCCGCCGGTCAGCACCACGACCGAGGTTTCGCCGTCGTCCTCGAAACTGCGCGCGGCGTCGGTGAGCTGGCGCAGCGCTTCCGGCGACAGCGCGTTGATGCCGTCGCCGCGGTCGAAGCGCACCACGGCGATGCGCCCCTCGGGCCCGAGGCCCCTTTCTATGGTGACAAACCCGGCCAATTCAGCGTCTCCCTGCCCGCCATCTTCCTGACGGCGTGATCGTTGCGCCCATGCTTTTTCAAATGGCGCCAATTTTATCGAATTTCTTATAGCCCGGTTCACTTCGTCCGCAACCCCGCCGAGTTCCTGGTCATGTCAGGCCGCTCCTGATGCTAAGGCTTGTGACGAACCAAGGCAGATCATGACATTTCAAATTGCGACGCGTGGCGATGCACTGCGCCATACGGCCGGCCGTGTTGCGGTGGCGGTCAGCCTCACCGTGGTCATGACCGCGGCCACGATGTTGCTGCAGCTGGGCACCGACCTCGATGCCAGCGTCCGCGTCGGCACGGTGATTGGCTCGACCATCGGCGCTGCCGTCGTGATCTCGGCCCTGCTCGCGGGCGGACTGAGCTTTCGATCTGCCCTCTTGATGCGGGATTTGACGCTGGCGCGCAGCGAACTGGCCCGGATATCCCGTACCGATCAATTGACCGGCTTGCTCAACCGGCGCGGCTTCGACGAGAGCGCGGCATTGACCCTGAGGTCGGCATTTGCCGCCAATCTGCCGGCGGTTGTTTTCATGTGCGACGTCGATCACTTCAAGTCCATCAACGACCGGTTCGGCCATGCATTCGGCGACAAGGTGCTGGTCGAGATCGCCGACGTGTTGCGTGGTTTCGCGGGCAAGGAAGGTGTCCTGGTCGGACGGCACGGCGGCGAGGAATTTGCCGCGCTGATGATCGGAATCACCCGCGAACAGGCTGCGCAATACGCCGAGAATATCCGCCATGCCTGCGCGGCCAGGGAAATCTCGATCGATGGCGATTCCACGCGCGTGACCATCAGCATCGGCTTCACGGTCGCACGCGAGGAGCTCGACCTTTCGACCATCATGCGGGTGGCCGACCGGGCCCTCTACATCGCCAAACACAGCGGACGCAATCAGGTGGCGCGGGCCGATGCAGCTTCGCTGGTTGCGGCCTGAGCGGCCAGCTCACAAATGCCCGGTCCGATGGTGGTCGGGCTTGCTGTCCGGGACCGGAAACCGGATCGTCGTGCCGATGGTGATCCAGTTGGCGTCTTCGCCCGAGATGTTGCGGCCGTAGATCACATCGACCGAAAAAATCTCGTTCGGCCGGTAACGCAGGCCGGTCTGAAATCGCGGCCGCACCGCGCTCGGCGTATCCGATGTCCCGGCCTGGCCGAACGTCTCGATGGTCCATTGCAGAGTTTCGGTGAGTTTCCAGTCGAACCCGAGGCCATAGGTCAGGTAATGCCGGTCGACCGTGCGATCCCACAGCCAGCCGGCATTGAGGTTGATCCGCGTGGTTTCTGAAAGGCGGTAAGTTGCCGGTATCGCCGCAAAGGCGGTGAGGTTTTCCCCTGTCGACGCGTCGAACGCTCCTCCGGCGCTGAAGGCAACACCGAGCCTTCCGATCCCCGTCGGAGCGATATTCCACTTGGCCTTGGGGGCGAGGCTGGTGCTCCACTCCCCATCGCTGCGGGACCTCACGGTCTGCAGGCTCAATTCCACCGGCCTGAAAACATTGACCACGCAGGAGGGATTGGCGACGGCCGAAAAATCGGTGTTGGTCGCCGCCTGCAGCCAGCTTTCGACCTTGCAGGATCCGGCTTCGCCGACGTCGGCGGCATCGACCGCATAGGCGCCGTTGGCGGCCCGCGCGTCATCCGGCGAACCCAGCGCCGCCGCGATGGCCGCCAGCCCCGCCGACGCCATGCGTTTTGTTCCCTGCCCCATGAACGCACGCTAGCAGAGTCCGCAGGCCTCGACATACCCACAATCTGGCGTATCTTCCCGATATGACCGGACATGACCACGACCACCACCATGACCACGATCACGACCATTCGGAATTGTCCGAGACCGAGCTGCGGGTGCGCGCGCTCGAGACCATCCTGACCGAGAAAGGCTATGTCGATACGGCCGCGCTCGACGCCATTATCCAGGCCTACGAAACCAAGATCGGCCCGCACAACGGCGCGCAGGTGGTCGCCAAGGCCTGGACGGACCCTGCTTTCAGACAGGCCCTGCTCGATAACGCCACCAAGGCAGTGGGTACGCTGGGGCATGTCAGCCGGGTCGGCGATCATCTTGTCGCAGTCGAGAACACGCCGCAGCGCCATAACATCGTCGTGTGTACGCTATGCTCCTGTTATCCTTGGGAAATGCTTGGACTGCCTCCGGTCTGGTATAAGGCCTCGCCCTATCGCTCCCGCGCGGTGAAAGACCCCCGCGGCGTGCTGGCCGATTTTGGCGTCAGCCTGCCGAAGGAAACCGAAATCCGGGTATGGGATTCGACCGCCGAGACGCGTTTTCTGGTGCTGCCGATGCGGCCCGAAGGCACCGAGGGATGGAGTGAAGGCCAACTCGCCGAACTGGTGACGCGCGACTCGATGATCGGCACGGGATTCGCGAAAACCCCGGGCGCGCCGTCATGAACGGCGTGCACGACATGGGCGGCATGGACGGCTTCGGCAAGGTTGAGCCCGAGCCGAACGAGCCGATGTTTCACGCGGAATGGGAAGCGCGGGTGCTGGCGATGGTCCGTGCGATGGGTGCAGCCGGCGCATTCAACATCGATACGTCGCGCTTTTACCGCGAGGCCCTGCCGCCGCACGTCTATCTCAACAGTTCATATTACAGGAAATGGCTGCTCGGACTTGAGGACCTGCTGCTCGACAAGGGGTTCATATCGGTCGAGGACGTTGCCGCCGGCCACGCGGTGCAACCCCCGAAACCGCTCAGGCGCGGCAAGTTCGAACTCGCCGATGTCGAACGCGTGATGGTGCGTGGCAGCTTCGGACGCGACGCGCCCGGCCCCGCGAAATTCAAGCCGGGCGATCGTGTCCGCGCGAAAAACATTCACCCCGTGACGCACACAAGGCTGCCGCGCTACGTACGAGGCCATTTCGGGACGGTCGAGCGCGACCATGGCTGTCATGTATTTCCCGACACGGCAGCGATGGAGTCTGGCGAGAACCCGCAATGGCTCTACACCGTCGTGTTCGACGGGACCGAGCTTTGGGGTGCGGATGCCGACCCCACCATCAAGATATCCATCGACGCCTTCGAGCCGTATCTGGAGGCCGCATGACGGATCTCATGGCGGCGCGCGCAACCGCCGCGGTTCCGGGCATTCCCCGCGATGCCGACGGCCCGGTGTTTCGCGAACCCTGGGAAGCGCAGGCCTTCGCGATGGCGCTGGCGCTGCATGCGCGCGGACTGTTCAGCTGGAACGAATGGGCGGCCGCGCTGGCGCAAGAGATCAAGCGGGCGCAGGCGGCTGGCGATGCCGATACCGGCGAGACCTATTACCGGCACTGGCTGGCGACGCTGGAAAGGCTGATCGCCGACAAGGGTGTCGCGACGACAGCCACCCTGCACCGCTACCGCGACGCCTGGGATCACGCGGCCGACCGTACCCCGCACGGCTCGCCGATCATGTTGCTGCCGGAAGATTTTGCGAGCTAAGCGGTACGCTCCGCATATTCCCGCCAGCCCCTGGCGCGCAGCGCACAGGCCGGGCATTCGCCGCAGCCATAGCCCCAGTCGTGGCGCGCGCCGCGTTCGCCGAGATAGCAGGTGTGGGAATGTTCGCGGATCAGGTCGACCAGCCCTGCCCCGCCGAGATCGTGCGCCAGCTTCCATGTGCTGGCCTTGTCCAGCCACATCAGCGGGGTATGCAGTTCGAACGATCTCGCCATACCGAGACTGAGCGCGGTCTGCAGCGCCTTGATGGTCTCGTCACGGCAATCCGGATAGCCGGAATAATCGGTCTCGCACATGCCGCCGACGATATGGGTGATGCCGCGCCGGTAGGCCAGCGCGGCGGCGAATGTCAAAAACACCAGGTTGCGGCCGGGCACGAAGGTATTGGGCAGGCCGTCCGCACCCATCGCGATCGCGACGTCGCGGGTCAGCGCGGTATCGGAAATGTCGGCCAAAGTAGGGATATGCAGCGTATGGCTGTCGCCGAGCTTCTCTGCCCATTCCGTGCGCAATGATTTCATGCCGTCGAGCAGGCGCTCCCGGCATTGCAACTCGATAGCGTGGCGCTGCCCGTAGTCGAAGCCGAGCATTTCGACGCGGCCAAAGCGCTGCAGCGCCCAGGCGAGGCAGGTGGCGGAATCCTGTCCGCCGGAGAAAAGCACCAGCGCGGTTTTGGTGTGCATTTGCTCGATCATGGCGTGCCCATAGCACTCATCGATCCCTGCGCCAATCGGTGGAAAGTGAGGCCTCCCTGGCGCGTTTCGCTGGGACGGGTGCTACTCTTGCGGCATAACCGCCTGATCCTCTCTCAGGCCCTTGGGTGCGCCATGACCCCTTCCCGCGATATTTCACGCCTGCTCGATATCATGGCGGCGCTGCGCACGCCCGGCAGCGGCTGCCCGTGGGACCTCGAACAGAATTTCGCGACCATCGCGCCTTACACCATCGAGGAAGCCTATGAGGTGGCCGAC
This sequence comes from Bradyrhizobium ivorense, assembly GCA_943369715.1. GTDB lineage: Bacteria > Pseudomonadota > Alphaproteobacteria > Rhizobiales > Xanthobacteraceae > Bradyrhizobium > Bradyrhizobium ivorense_A. The sequence continues at coordinate 1,407 of CALROE020000117.1, read as the reverse complement.
GCCATCGCGCGCGGCGATCTCGACGACCTCAAGGACGAACTCGGCGATCTCCTGCTGCAGGTGGTGTATCACGCCCGCATGGCCGAGGAGCAGGACGCTTTCGCGTTCGGCGACGTGGTCGAGGCGGTCACCCGCAAGATGATCCGGCGGCATCCGCACGTGTTCGCCGACGAGAACGGCAAGCTGACGCCGGTCGGTGTCACCAGCGCGTGGGAGCGGATCAAGGCCGAGGAGCGCGCCGAACGCGCGACGCGGCGTCCCGCCGGGGAGAATTCGCCCACTTCCCTGCTGTCGGGCGTCAAGGCGGGATTACCGGCATTGTCGCGGGCGATGCAATTGCAGCGTAAGGCGTCCAGCGTCGGCTTCGACTGGAACGATCCGCGCGAGGTGCTGCGCAAAATCCGCGAAGAAGCCGACGAGATCGAGGCCGCGCTCGATAACGGCGACGCCAGGGAACTCGCGGAGGAAACCGGCGACCTGCTGTTCGCGCTGGTCAATCTGGCGCGCCATGTCGGCGCCGACCCGGATCTGGCGCTGCGCAGCACCAACGCCAAGTTCGAACGCCGCTTTGGCTTTATCGAGCGTACGCTGGCGGCAAAGGGGCGTTCGCTGGAGGAGGCATCGCTCGAGGAAATGGATGCGTTGTGGGACGAGGCCAAGCGCGACGAGCTGTCCCCGTCGCCCCTGCCGGCCAAGGCCGAAGCGCAACGGCGATGAATCCGGCCGACGTTCTCGGCGGAATTCTGGCCGGTGGCGTCGGCGGCATCGCCTCGGGCTTTCTCGGAATCACCAGCGGCGGCATCCTGGTTCCGCTGCTGGTACTGCTGCTCGGCAAGGACCAGCATGTCGCGCAGGGCATCTCGTTGGTCGCGCAGGTGGTGCCGACCAGTCTCTCCGGCGTCCGCAATTACAGCCAAAGCGGCCATCGCATTTCGATGCGCTGGCTGATCTGGCTGGCGGCAGGCTTTGCGATCGGGGGTGGCGTCGGTGCCCTGCTCGCGACTCATGTTTCCGACCGCGCGCTGCGATGGACGTTTGTCGGCTATCTCGTGATCCTGCTGGCCGTCGTCGTGCTGCGGCCGGCGCGACCGCGCGAAGGTGCCGCGGAAAAACCCACCGAACTTCCGTTGCCATGGGCCGCACTGGCCGCGATCGGCGCCGTCGCCGGCTGGTCATCGGGATTTCTGGGCATCGGCGGCGGGCTGGCGATTACCGCGCTGATGACGGGATGGCTGAAGGTCTCGCAGCATCGCTCCCAGGCCATCAGCCTTGCCGTGACGGCGCTGCCGGTCACGCTGCCCGCGGCTTTGTTATATGTGCAGCAGGGTACTGAACTGCCATGGGCCACCATCGTCGCGCTGATCATCGGCCTCTGGATCGGAACCGGGGTCGGCGCGCGGCTTGCCA
>CALROE020000116.1:0-7897 GCA_943369715.1 Bradyrhizobium ivorense | reverse complement strand
GCCGATCACGTAATCCATCATCGGCATGCCGATGCGTTCCGCGGCGTGCGGATCCTTCCAGGTGAAATCGTTTTCGACCAGTTTGGTGAAGCTTCGGGTGACGGTCACCATCTTGCCCTTGCGCTTGACCTGCACCTTGCGCTGCTCTTGCTCCTTGATGGTGTCTTCCTTCGGCGTCCGCTGGTAGAGCGTCCACAGGAACTGGTCGATGCAGGCCTCCGCCACCATGCACTCGCCGACCAGCTCGACGCGGCTCCTGGCCGTCGGCACGATGTCTTGCGGCGGCGTGTCGGCCGTCATCGCCGATGGCATGGTCGGTGTCTCGGCGGGCGCAATTCCCCCGGGCAAGACTTCCGCCGGATCGCCCAGCGCGGCCAGCACGAACGAGCGCGGCGGCGGTTCGGCGGGCGCCGCTGCATCGGGGGAGGGCCTGGTGTCGGCCGAGGGCATCGCCACCAGTTTGGCGGCGGTTGCGACCTCAGGCGTATCGGGAATGGCAATGCTGGTTTCGGGAATGGCAATGGTCGCTGCGATGGCTTGCGGCAGGTCGATCTTCGGCGCAACCGTCGCGCTGGCCCGCGGCGCCGTGGCGATTTCGATACTGGCGGTGAGGGCCGGTGCAAGACGCTCCACCACCTGCGCCGCCGCGGCGGTTTCGATGCGGTGCGAGCCCGTGCCACCCAGGCTGACCACTGCCCAGGCTGCAATCACGACGGCGGGATAGATCGCCGCGGCTGTTGTCGCTGATCCCCGTGGGGTCATGATCCCTGCCTCCAACGGCTCGATCGAGCCCGGTTGCACAGAAAAGTATCCGACGCCCCCGATGTGTCGGGTCACAATGTGGAGTTACAAGGGCGAACTCGCCTAATTATGACCGTTTTCGGGAACCGTTGCCAGCGTACAACGGATTGCCACACACCGTAAATTGCGCGGGCGAGGGGGCCTAGCCAGCGTCTGGTGGCGAGCGTAGCGCCGGATGGCGTCAGGTTGAGAAGTGCGGAGGCTTGCGTTTCCCGGCCAACGTGAGAACACTCCCGCCCGAAATTCGGTTGAACCGAAGAATTTGGGGAGATTTCTGATGAGCGCCGACACCACGACCGGACTGCAGCTTCGTTCGCTGATCAAGAAGAGCGGCGAACTTGAAATCTCGCTCGTCAGCGTGCCGGTGCCGGAGCCGGGCCCGGAGGAAGTCGTCGTTCGCGTCGAGGCCTCGCCGATCAATCCGTCGGACCTTGGCCTTTTGGTCGGCGCCGCCGATATGTCGACGGCGAAGGCGTCGGGCACAAAGGACGCGCCGGTCATCACGGCAAAGGTGCCGGACCCGGCGATGAAGGCGATGGCAGGCAGGCTCGATGAATCGATGCCGGTCGGCAACGAGGGCGCCGGCGTCGTGATCAAGACCGGGTCGTCCGACGCCGCCAAGGCGCTGATGGGCAAGACCGTGGCGATGATCGGCGGCGCCATGTATGCGCAGTACCGCACCATGCGGACCAAGGAGGTGTTGCCGCTGCCTGACGGCATCACGCCGGCAGAAGGCGCATCCTGCTTCGTCAACCCGCTGACGTCGCTCGGCATGGTGGAAACCATGCGACGCGAGGGTCACAAGGCGCTGGTACATACTGCGGCAGCATCCAACCTGGGCCAGATGCTCAACAAGATCTGCCTCAAGGACGGCGTCGATCTCGTCAATATCGTGCGCAGCCAGGAGCAGGCCGACATCCTGCGTAAAATAGGCGCGAAACATATCGTCGATTCCAGCGCCCCGACCTTCATGGATGACCTCACCAACGCGCTGGTGGAAACCGGCGCGACCATTGCATTCGACGCCATCGGCGGCGGCGAGCTCGCCGGCCAGATCCTCACCTGCATGGAAATCGCCATCAACAAGACGGCAAAAGTCTACAGCCGCTACGGATCGAGCGTGCACAAGCAGGTCTATATCTATGGCGGCCTCGACCTGCGTCCGACCGAGCTGAACCGCTCGTTCGGAATGGCCTGGGGGATCGGCGGCTGGCTGCTGTTTCCGTTCCTGCAGAAGATCGGCGCGGCCGACGCCGCCAAGCTGCGCGCCCGCGTGGTCGCCGAGCTCAAGACCACCTTCGCCAGCCATTACACCCAGGTGGTGTCGCTGCAGGAAGCGCTGCAGCTGGAACACATCGCCATCTACAACAAGCGCGCTACCGGCGAAAAGTACCTGATCAATCCGAACAAGGGCTGACGAGGGCGGCGACTTCAAGCCAGCGTTCTGCCCATAACGGAAGGAAATTCGTCCCGATAATGCGTGCCTGGAAGCACTGCACGAAGGGGGAGCCACAATCGATGTCAGCCGTCGTCATCTGCAATCTGGCGCAGTCGCTACGATTGTTCCTGCGCAATCCGGACTGGCACGTAGCCCTTCGACGTCGAACCCATGGCGACAGAGGTCATGCGTCACAGATTCTACGGTATAGCGTCGGCCGAGAAAGGCCCTCGTGGTCGGCTTCCTCTTCAGCTTCCCGTCGATCGGCTATGCGAGTTGGACGGCTCGAAATACTGGCTGCTTCCGGTGCCGTGGACTTCGGTTAACTCGATGGTTTTTCGCTGGATCTGAAACAGCAGACCGTCCGGGTCGGGTTGCCTGTTCCGTTCGGGGTGCACAACTTGTTTAGTCGATCCTCTCGACTCTTGTGTGCATAACGTGCTGAAATCGAGCTATGCAACCGGGGGCATATATGTGATTGACGTTGAATCGTCGGAAGTAGTTCAAACTGCAGTGTCGATCTATTACCCGGAACTTGTCTTATGCCTATGCGCTGCAGTCGGCACGGACACGACCAATGTTTCCGAGGCCCTTGCATCCGAGTTGCTGGCGGTTGGGTACACCCCAATTCTCGTTCGACTGAGCGCCTTGATGGCGCAAATTCCGGGGTTAGAGTACCTTTCCGAAATCAAGGGCGAGGATGATCGCATACGCGAGAGTATGAGCGCCGGCAATGATATCCGGAGGATCATAGGTCAAGCGGACGCGGTGGCCAGATTGGCGCTGGCGGAAATCCATCAACATCGCGCGCGGTTGAACGAGAGCGATGATGTAACCGTCCCTGCGGAAAGGCACTGCTTTATAGTTTCGTCCTTGAAGCGGGACGAAGAGCTGCAAATGTTTCGAAAATTGTTTGGGCAGCGTGCGCTTCTGGTCTCGATTTACGAGCCGCGCGAACAGCGCGTCGAGAATCTTTGTCGTAAGATCGCAAGCAGTAAGAATTCATCGGATCCAGATGCTCACAAGCAGATTGCTGAAGATTTGATTGATACGGATCAAAAGGAAAGATCGGATTCTCTGGGGCAAAGACTTGAGGATGTATTTCAAAGGGCGGATGTCTTTTTGAAGGTGGGGACATCCTTTCGTGAAGATACGCGGCGCTTCATCCAGCTCTTATTTCAAGCGCCATACATTACGCCCACGGTCGACGAATTGCTTATGTTCCAGGCGCGCGCAACGGCTCAGCGTTCAGCGGATCTGTCCCGGCAAGTTGGTGCGGTCATCGCGACAAAAACGGGAGAAATTCTGGCAACGGGTTGCAACGAAGTCCCCCGCGCCGGGGGCGGAGTAATTTGGGACGCTGTGGCGGGGACTGAGCGCGACTATCGCGATTACAAGATTGGCCAGGATGCTGCTGCAGGTACCCGGAAGGAGATTGTTGCCGAGTTGCTTGAAGCGCTTGCGGAAGCCGGTTGGCTCAAGGAGGATAAGTCGGCCCGTACGGCAGAAGACCGAGCTCAGGATGCCTTGTATGTGGACCCCAAACCTTTGGCAGGCACGACAGTAGCGAGCCTGTTAGAGTTCGGGCGAATAGTGCATGCGGAAATGGCAGCGATTTGCGACGCAGCAATGCGAGGAGTTCCAGTTCGTGATGGTACGCTCTACTGCACAACATTTCCATGTCATATGTGCGCGCGTCACATCATCGCCGCGGGCATTTCACGTGTCGTTTACATTGAGCCCTACCCAAAAAGCCGAGCTAAGAAACTTTACAAGCGCGCAATTCAAGTCGATCATGATCGCGAAGCCGATGACGATGCCGTGAGATTCGACGCATTTGTTGGTATTGCGCCTACTCGTTTCCTTGATCTGTTCGATATGGTCGGCCGAAAGGACGATCAGGGCTACGCATTAAAGACAACCGCTCCCGGTAACGGTCCGAAAGGCGTAACCTATGGTTCTTTGGTAGCTGAAGTAGAATCATCGTATCTAGGTCCAATTGCAAATGCCGATTGGACTAAGCTCTCGGGTCAACGCAATAAAGGTGGCTCTGATGAAGCATAATGATCAAAAATCGCCAGTTATGAAGTCGGCAAACAGTGCTGCCGCTCGAACAGGCAGCTGGTCGTCAGCAAAGCAGGATTTCGCTCACCGTGTAACTACGGCCGGTTCTGTTGCAGGTAAAGGTGCCAGCACGAATGCAAAGAGTGTTGCGTCCTCTGCGTTGACGAATAGAAAAAAATGAGGCTGCGCCTGATTCGTCATTGTTGAGGTCATCAGAAGTGATTGATTGATTGCTTGCCCAACGTTGCTTGATTCGAACCTAAGCCAAGGGATGCTTGAAGCCAGAGGCGTTCTGCAAGTCGGCGCTGGCTAAGCCCGGTGCGTCGTCGCGCGACGACTTCGCTTCGTTTTCAGCTGGCGTCCCAGGGTGAATTTGTCCCCTTGGATCACATCGGCCCGCGAGTGGCATTCATGCACTTGCATCTTTTTCCGGGACGGCTAGGGTGCGGCCGAGCCGCTCCCACACCCCGTCTCAAAAGGAAATTCCATGGCCACCCATAATATCGTCGTGATCGTCGGCAGCCTGCGCAAGGAGAGCTTTACGCTCAAGATCGCCAACGCGCTGGCCAAGCTGGCGCCGGCGACGCTGAAGCTCGATGTCGTCACCCTGCACGACATATCGTTCTTCAATCAGGACCTCGAAGCCGCCCCGCCGGCCGACTGGCTGGCGTTCCGCGACAAGCTGGCGAAGTCCAACGGCGTGCTGATCGTGACGCCGGAATATAACCGCTCGATTCCCGGCGTGCTGAAGAACGCCATCGACGTCGGCTCGCGCCCCTATGGCAAGAGCTCGTTCCTCGGCAAGCCGATCGGCCTGGTCGGCAATTCGCCGGGCGCGCTCGGCGGTGTGGCCGCCGTCAAGCACCTGCAGAACATCATGCCGGGCATTTCGGGCCCGATCATGGGACAGCCGGAAATCTATCTGAACGGCGTCGGCGACGCCTTCGACGACAAGGGCCAGCTCACCAAGGAACCGGTGCAGAAGGTGCTGCAGCAGTACATCGACGCCTTTGCCGCCTTCGTCGAAAAACAGAACAAATAGGCCGGCGACGCCGCTGGACGGTCCGGGTCTTAAGATACTCTTAACCGGGCCGTCGCATCGTCGGGCATGGTCTCGCGCTCCCGACTCAAATCCCTGCTCACCGGGCTTGCCCTCTATACGATGGCGGCGGCGATGGTCGGCTATTTCGGCGTCAACGCCTATACCGGCAAATACGGGTTGAACGCGCGGCAGGAGCTCGACCAGGAGATCATCGCGCTGACCTCCGAACTGGCGCGGCTGAAGCGCGAGCGCCTCGAAGGCGAGCAGCGGGTGTCGCTGCTCCGCTCCGACCGGGTCGACCCCGACATGCTGGACGAGCGCGCGCGCTATCAGCTCGATTACGTCAACCCGCGCGATCTGGTCAAAATCGTCAAACCGAAGTGATACCGGCGTCACCCTGAGAGCCGGTGAACGAATCCCGGCCTCATCCCCGCGCAACGGCTTCGCCGTTGTCGCTGGAGGGCCGCGCCTTCGCGCGGTGTCTCGAAGGATGGCGGCAGGCAAGGTGCCAGATGGTTCGAGACGCGCTCCTCACCATGAGGGAGCGCGGGCGGATCATCCGTCCAGTTTCAAATTTCAAAAAACCGCGAAATCGATTTCGAAAATGTCGTCGGTTGCAGTGCGGCATAGCCAAATTTTGCTGCGACCACGCAATCCTTTCATGGTGGTTTGAGTTGGGATAGAGAGGGCTATTCGTTCTCTCATCCGGAAGTGCCATGGCCGCAACGAAAAAAAGCGTCACGAAGGAAACGGGACAGGAAAAGACAAGCGGCACCGGTAGTCCCCCCGACTTCACCAGGGAACAGGAACTTCGCGCACTGCGCGACATGCTGCTGATCCGCCGCTTCGAGGAAAAGGCCGGCCAGCTCTACGGCATGGGCGCGATCGGCGGCTTCTGCCATCTCTACATCGGCCAGGAAGCCATCGTGGTCGGCATGCAGATGGCCCTGAAGCAGGGCGACCAGGTCATAACCGGGTACCGCGACCACGGGCACATGCTGGCCTGCGGCATGGAAGCCAATGGCGTGATGGCCGAACTGACCGGGCGCCAGGGCGGCTATTCCAAGGGCAAGGGCGGCTCCATGCACATGTTCAGCAAGGAGAAGAATTTCTTCGGCGGCCATGGCATCGTCGGCGCCCAGGTGTCGCTGGGCACCGGGCTGGCCTTCGCGAACCGCTACCGCGGCAATGATTTCGTCAGCCTGGCCTATTTCGGCGACGGCGCCTCCAACCAGGGCCAGGTCTACGAGAGCTTCAACATGGCGGAGCTGTGGAAGCTGCCCGTCATCTACATCATCGAGAACAACCGCTACGCCATGGGCACTTCGGTGACGCGCGCCTCGGCGCAAACCGATTTCTCCAAGCGCGGCATCTCCTTCAACATTCCCGGCGAACAGATCGACGGCATGGATGTCCGCGCGGTGAAGGCCGCCGGCGACCGGGCGGTGGCGTGGTGCCGCGCCGGCAAGGGACCCTTCATCCTGGAAATGCAGACCTACCGCTACCGCGGCCATTCGATGTCGGACCCGGCGAAATATCGCACCCGCGAGGAAGTCGACAAGGTCCGCCACGATCAGGATCCGATCGAGCAGGTGCGCAACCGCCTGCTGGCGGCCAAGGTCAGCGAGCAGGAGCTGAAGGCGATCGACGCGGAAGTACGCGAGATCGTCAACGCCTCGGCCGACTTCGCGCAAAAGGATCCCGAGCCTGATGCGTCCGAACTTTATACCGATATCTACCGCTGAGTTTGAGACGCGCGCCTTCCAGCCTGACGAGTGAATTCCTGGAGCTACCATGCCAATTCAAGTGCTGATGCCCGCGCTGTCGCCGACCATGGAGAAGGGCAACCTTTCGAAATGGCTGAAGAAGGAAGGCGAGGCGATCAAATCCGGCGACGTCATCGCCGAGATCGAGACCGACAAGGCGACGATGGAAGTCGAGGCCACCGATGAGGGCACCCTCGGCAAGATCCTGATTCCGGAAGGCACCGCCGACGTTGCGGTCAACACCCCGATCGCCACCATCCTGTCGGACGGCGAAAGTGCCGATGATTTGGGCAAGGCGCCGGCTCCGCCAAAGCAGGAGCAGGCCGCGCCGGCCGAAGCCAAGGAAACGGCGAAGGCGGAAGCACCGGCATCCGGCGGCGGCGATGAAACCAAGGCGCCGCCGGCCCCGAAAGCCACGGCCGTGCCCGATCCTGAAATCCCCGAAGGCACCGAGATGGTGACCATGACCATCCGCGAAGCCTTGCGCGACGCGATGGCCGAGGAGATGCGGCGCGACCCCGATGTATTCGTGATGGGCGAGGAGGTCGCGGAATATCAGGGCGCCTACAAGGTCACGCAGGGCCTGCTGCAGGAATTCGGCGCCAAGCGAGTGATCGATACGCCGATCACCGAGCACGGCTTTGCCGGCATCGGCGTCGGTGCGGCCATGGCGGGGCTGAAGCCGATCGTCGAATTCATGACCTTCAACTTCGCCATGCAGGCGATGGACCAGATCATCAATTCCGCGGCCAAGACGCTGTACATGTCCGGCGGCCAGATGGGCTG
>CALROE020000115.1:0-7942 GCA_943369715.1 Bradyrhizobium ivorense | reverse complement strand
GTGCTGCCGAAGCCGACCGAGCCAAAACTGAGGTTACCCGGCTTCGCCTTGGCCAGTGCGATGAGCTCCTGCAGCGATTTCGCCTCGAAATCGGCGCGAACGGCGACCACCAGCGCATAATAGACCATGGTCGAAATCATTTCGAAGCTGTCGACCGACTCGTAGGGAAGCGATTTGTAGAGCGCGCCGGAAATCGCGTGAGCGCCGGTGACCAACCCGATGGTGTAACCATCCGGCTCGGCCTTCGCGATGACGCCGGCGGCGAGATTGCCGCCGGACCCCGGCTTGGCTTCGATAATGATCGGCTGGCCCAGACGCTTGGAAAGTCCGTTCGCCATGATGCGCGACATGGTGTCGGCGGCGCCGCCGGCCGCGAAGCCGTGCAGCAGCCGGATCGGCCGGCTCGGATAGTCATCCGCCCTCGCCGGTGCGATCGCCGCTGCGATGACGCCGGCCAACAGCATGGCGAACAGCCGCCTGACAAGGCGACGGCGATCCGAATTGCGCGCGGTTGCGTTCATTCCCGTTTCCCCCGATGTCGATCGTTGCTTTTTCAAGAAATCTGTCGCGTTCACGTCGCGCCGCGCATCCTCAGCGAGAATTCAGTCGCTTCCGGCGATGGACCCACCCCCCATACGTCGCGAGGCAGCCCGATCCAGGTCTTCGGACGCTGCGGCCGGTCGCGATGCCAGGGGCGCGGTTCGTAATATCCGAGATCCTCATCGACCATGCGATCCATGTCGTAGAACAGCTCGATGAGGTATCCGTCGGGATTGCGATGATAGGCTGCGATGTTGTGCCCGGGGCCGTGTCGCACCGGTCCCCACAGAAGGTTGATCTTCCGGCGCCCGAGCAGATCGCACGCCTGCTGCATGTGCGATGCGTCGCGCAGCTCGAACGCCATGTGATGCAAGCGGGCATCGCTGCCGCGGGCAAAATTGAGGGCATGATGCTCGAACCCGCAGCGCATGAAGACAAAATTTTCCTCGATGCGATCGGAATCGCGAAACCCGAGAACATCCTGGTAGAATTTCGCTGTCCGATGCGGATCCGGCGCGTAGAGCGCCATGTGGCCGAGTTTGCTGATGACAATCCCCCGCGCCTGCTCGTCCGGCACGGTGAATTGCCATTGCGAAAACAGTTCGATCCGCCGTCCATCGATATCGGTGAAGACCAGCGTCCGCGCGATGCCGGGCAAATGGTCGGAGCGGATTTCCGACGTGATGCCGGCGGCCTGGAGTTGCCGGCCCACCTCGCCAAGTTCGGCGCCTGGAGCAATCTCGAAGGCCATGCCGATGCAACCGGAGGCTGTCCCCTTCTGGAGGACAAGCGTGAGTTCGCCGGTCTCCGAAGCGAATAAGACGCGGTCAGCCTGTCTTTCGACGATGCCGAGCCCGATGATTCCTTGATAATATTCGACCTGCTGTTCGATATTACCAGTCACAAAGGTCGCCTGCCGAAGACGTTTAGCCGCTATCATCGCATCCTACCCCAAGAGCATTTCTTTAATCTGGTTCTCGCCGCCCCGCGCGTCAGTCGCGCCGCATGATGATTTTCCCGAGCGCCTTGCCGGAGTCCAGCAGCTCGTGGGCCTGGCGCACCTCGGAAAGCCTGAAGCGCGCCGAGATCGCCGGCTTGATCGTTCCGTCCGCCAGATGCCCGATCATGCGCCGCATGATCGCGCGGCGGCCGTCGCGGTCGTGGTCGTAGATGTGAAATGAGAAGCACCGGATGGCCGGGCAGACATCGAGGTGCTTGCGCATTTCCTCCATCATGTTCTGCGTCGGCAATCCGTCGAAGGCATTGTACGAGACCACCGTGCCCCACTTGTCCAGCACGCCCAGATGCTTGAAGAAGTCGGGACCGCCGACATGGTCGAGCACGAGATCGACGCCGCGGCCTTGCGTCAGCTCGCGGGTGCGCGCCACGACGTCTTCATCGCGGTAGTAGACGATGCCGTCGGCGCCCATCGATTGCGCAAAGGCGGCCTTTTCCGGCGAGCTGACGGTTCCGATCACGGTCATGCCCGCCAGCTTCGCCAGTTGCACCAGCGATGAGCCGACGCCCCCGGCGGCACCGATGACGAGAACCGATTTCGGCGGTCGCGCCGCGCCGCATTCATTCAGCAACGCCCACGCCACCTGGTAGTTGGCGAGGCAAACCGCGTCTTCGAGATCGACCTGTTCCGGCAGCAGATGGATGGCGTCCGCCGGCGCGGCGACCCATTCGGCGTAACAGCCACCGCGCTGATGCAGATCGCGGGCGCTCAGCAGCACCTTCTGCCCTACCTTGATATCGCGCACGCGGCTGCCGATGGCTTCGATCCGGCCCGCGACGTCGTTGCCGGGATTGGCCGGCAGCGGCGGCATCCATTTGTAAACGCCGCTGCGGATCAGTTTGTCGGGCTGGCCGACCCCGAAGGTTTCGGCCCTGATCAGCACATCGCCGTCGCCGAGCTGGGGCGGCGGGACATCCTGATATTGCAGGGCTTCCGGGCCGCCGGGACGATGCACCAATACTGCCTTCATACGCGTTTCGCCCCACATCTTCCCTTATTTTCGAAAATACTAGCTCTTGCGAAAATTATTGCAACAGCAATTTTACACCGCTAGAGTGCCAGCCAGTCGGAGAGCGATTCCACATGAACGTGACGGCCTTCAAGCGCCGAAAGGAATTCGGAAAGACGCTCGCTTCCGATATCGCGCACCGGATGCGCAGTGAAATCGTGAGCTGCGGGCTGAAGCCCGGCGAGGTGCTCAAATTCGATGCGCTGCGGCTGTCCTATGGCGCGAGCTTCACGACGCTGCGCGAGGCGCTGACCAACCTGGCCGCCGAGGGGCTGGTGGTGGCCGAGGAGCAGCGCGGCTTCAAGGTGGCGCCGGTCTCGATCGCGGACCTGATCGACCTGACCCGCGCCCGCATCCTGATCGACGTCGACCTGATCCGCCGCTCCATCGAAAATGGCGGAGATGACTGGGAAATAGCGGTTATCTCCTCGATCCACCGGCTTGGAATCATCGAGAGCCGCGCCGTGGAGGACTACGCCGACAATCCCGAATGGAAAGTGGCGCATCGGGAGTTTCACGAATCCCTGGTTGCGGCATGCGGCTCGCCGACGCTGCTCGGGATCCGGCAGTCGCTGTTCGAACGTGCCGAGCGTTACCGGAATATCTCGGCAAGGCTGCGGCCGCGACCGCGCGACAAGGTCGGGGAGCACCGGGCACTGATGAAAGCCGCGATCGGCCGGGATGCCAACCGCGCCTGCGAGCTGATCGCCCGGCACATCCAGACCACGACCGACAACGTCGTCAAATACGCTTCGGAATTGTTCAGCGACAGCTAGGCCGACCGGGTCCGGGCCAGGCTCCAGACGCGCCCGTTCCGCGCCCTCTCCGGAATTCCCTTGTATCATTTTCGAAAATAGTATTTTTTGCGCAAATCGGATTTCGGTTAGATCAGGGGATCGCACGTCATGAAGTTCATTTCGTTCTTGCGCGAGAAAACGGAAACATGGGGAGCCGTGCGGGGCAACGACGTCGTCGACCTCGGCAAGGTTCTCGGCGGCTCGCTGGTTGATTTCATCGCCAGCCCCAAATTCGCCGAACGCGAGCAGATCGTCGCCGCCCACAGACCGGACCTGAAACTGGCCGACATACATTTTCTGCCCGTGATCCCTCGCCCGGAAAAAATCGTCTGCGCCGTGCGCAACTACCTCGATCATCACAATGAGGCGGTGGCATTCGGCATGAAACGCGAGATTACCGAATTCCCGCCGATCTTCCTGCGGGTCTGGCGCTCGCAAGTCGCCCACAATGCGCCGGTGATCCGGCCCAAAGTGTCCGACAATCTGGACTGGGAAGGCGAACTCGCCGTCGTGATCGGCAAGGCTGGGCGCCATATCAGCCAGGCCGACGCCTGGGATCACATCGCCGGCTACTCGATCTACAACGACGTCAGCGTTCGCGACTGGCAACGGCATGCGCAGCAGATCGCCTCGGGCAAGAATTTCGTCGGCACCGGTCCGTTCGGACCGTGGCTGGTGACGCCGGACGAGATCGGTGATCCGACCAAGCTCAAGCTCGAGACCCGCGTCAACGGCGCCGTGGTGCAGTCGAGCAATACCTCGATGCTGATCTTCTCGATCCCGCGGCTGATCGAATACTCCTCGACCATTTTCGACCTGGTGCCGGGCGACGTGATCGCCACCGGCACGCCTGCCGGCGTCGGCTTCACCCGCAACCCGCCGGTTTTCCTCAAGCCCGGCGACGTGGTCGAGGTGGAGATCGAAAACATCGGCGTGCTGCGCAATCCGGTGGCGGACGAGTGAAGAGCAACGCAAATGACTGCAGCATATGACGTACGCAAGACTTCCCTGAGCGTCGAGACGATATGGCACGAGCGCGGACCCCGGCTAGAAAAGCCGTTGCTGGTCGGCACGGCGATCGCGGTAATTCGGAATCCCTTTGCCGGCCGCTACGAGCAGGATCTGATGCCGTTCCAGGCATCGCTTCGCGACCTCGGTCGAGAGCTTGCGGCAGGGCTCATCACGCAGCTCGGCGGACCTGCCCGGATCGAGGCCTATGGAAAGGGCATCATCGTCGGCGAGGACGGAGAGCTCGAGCATGGCGCTGTGTGGCACGAGGCCGGCGGCCAGGGCATGCGCGAGGTGCTCGGCCAACCCAAGGCAATCGTTCCCGCAGCCAAGACCATCGGCGGCCCGGGCACCCGCCTCATGGTTCCGCTCGGACATATCCACGCCGCCTATGTCCGCAGCCATTTTGGTACCGCGGAGATGACGTTGTGGGACGCGCCACGCCGGGACGAACTCGCCTTCGGTCTCGTGATGGCGACCGGCGGAAGGCCGCATGCGCGCATCGGCGGGTTGGCGGTTGACGCCATATCCGTCCATGACGGCCAGCGCTGATCCTTGCAATCGGTCGAGTTACCATAGGGCCTTTTTCGATACCGGCGACATCGGACGTGTATTCAGACGGCAGCATGCGCATCCAATAGTGACCATGGAGGCATATCTTGAATTGTTCGACCTTTTCCAAGCTCGCCAGATCTTTTGCCCTCACCGCCGGGCTCGCGACAGCGACGATCAGTCCATTGGCGGCCCAGCCGGCCCAACCCTTCGAAGGCTGTCCCTCTCAACCAATCCTGGCGCGGTTTGAGGATTTCGGCCGCACCGGAAAGATGCCGCCGGATCTCGGCCGCTGGCTGAGCGATCCCAAGGCGCAATACATCGAGCCTTGGAAGGCCTTCGACAACGTCCATTTCGTTGGCGTGTGCTGGGTATCGGCCTGGGCGATTCAGACCAGCGATGGCGTGGTGCTGATCGATACTCTGCACGAACCCCACGTCGACCAGTTGATCGCAAATCTCCGCAAGCTCGGCATCAGTCTTGCCGACATCAAGTATGTGCTGATGACGCATGGCCATTTCGATCACGTCGGCGGGGCGGCCAAGCTGAAGCCGCTTTTGACCAACGCCAAATTCGTGATGACGCAAACCAGCTGGAACGAGGCGGTGGCGTCGGCGCGGGAATCGGAATCGACGCCGCGGCGCTGGTCGATGATTCCGCAGGATGTCGTGGCAAGGGATGGCGACGTCATCAGGTTCGGCGGCAACAGCTTCGGCGTGCTGGAGACCCCCGGCCATACGCTCGGCACCGCATCCTACACTTTCGACGTCAAGGACGGCGCCAGCACCTACCGGGCCATTACCGTCGGCGGATTGGGTCTAAACGCCATCGAGGATTCGAAGCAGGTCGAAGGCTTTATCGCGAGCGTCGATCGGATCACCCAGCTCGTCAAGCGACCGAACCAGCCCGTCACGGTTCACCTCACAACCCATCCCTTTTCAAATGGATTGACGGAAACCCGCGAAAGGCTGGCGGCGCGCAGGCCGGGCGAACCCAACCCACTCATCGATACGGAAGGTTTCCTCAAGCAACTCGCTTCGCTGCGCAGCGGCGCAGAAGAACGGCTTGAGATCGAACGCAAGGCCGGTCGATGATATTGGTGGTCGACGAAGCTTGACCACTGCGCATCACTTGGGCGGGAAACGCAAGGGGCCCAAAGCAGTCAATCAGAAAACACGCAGGAGAAACAAAATGCCGACATCTCCGACCTCAGACGCTGTCGTGGCTCGCCCCAATCTCAGCCATGTCGGCGTATATGTAACGGACATGCAGAAACTTGAATCCTTCTACTGCAACGTGCTTGATCTGATCATCACGGACCGCGGGATCGGAAATCGATTCAAGAACGAAATCGTCTTCATGAGTTCTGATCCGACTAGGCATCATCAGCTGGCGCTCGCCGCTGGCCGACCGGAAGGCACGAAGAGCACCGTCATGCAGTTGTCATTTCAGGTCGCATCGCTCGACCGGCTCCGTTCGGTGCGTAGCAAGGCGTTGGCCAATGGCGCCAAGGACCTGTTCGGCCTCAACCATGGCAACGCCTGGTCTATTTATTTCAATGACCCTGAAGATAATCTCGTCGAGGTCTATCTCGATACGCCGTTTTACGTCCCCCAGCCGCACGGCGATCCCCTTGATCTCGACAAATCGGACGACGATATCTTGCGAGAAACGGAAGCAGTCTGCCGGCGCGATCCGGGTTTCATGAGCCTTGAAGATTGGAAGTCGCAGATGCTCAGCCGCCTGGCGGAGCAGTCGCGGTAAAGCAGCCTCCAAAAACCGGCTAAGCGCTTTCTTTCCGTGCTTAGCAAGAAGGCATCCTGAATATCACGCCTTCATCATTTTTCGCCCTCATCACTGCAGACCATAAGAGATACTCGTAACGCCCCAAACAGATAGCCCTTGCTCTCTGGTCGAACGTCCTCTTTGCGTGGCGGGGTGTGTTGAAAAGCGCCTGTTGAAGCCCAGGGAAATCCCTGATTCATTTCACTTGTGGGTAGAGATTTGAATCGATGATGGGTCAGCGGCAGGTCGATCAGGCGACGCTGTTTTACGAATTCTCACTTGAACGACACGTTCCGGCCAGCCACTTGCTGAGGTCGATTGATCGGAGGTGCGGCGGCACTTGGCGCCATTTTACAGCTGCACCGGCCGACCCTCAATTGATCCCGAATTGTTCGTGAGGATGCTGCTGACCGGCTACTGCTACGGTATTCGTCCCGAGCGGCGCTTGTGCGAGGAGGCGCACGTGAACCTTGCTCACCGCTGGTGCTGCCGGCTCGGCCTCGATGGCGAGGTGCGAGACCACTCGACTTTCTCTAAGCAGGCGTGGTCGCTTCCGAGACGTGGCGAGCGCGAGTTGCGTGATCGTCGTCGCGGCTTTTGAATTGCCAACTGTCATTGCCACGAGCTCCATCACCTTCGCCTTGTTTGCGTCGACCAAGTGCGAAATCCCCTGGCTGATCCGGATGTAGTCCTGGCGAAGCACGGCGATCCCGCGAGTAAACCGGCACCAAGATGGTGGGCACGGCGCGACAGCGCCTTTGCCCTCCCTGCGAACTGGCCGATCAGCGCAGCTTGCTGAGCAGCGCCACCAGTGTCTCGCGCTCCTTCGTATCCAGCGGCGCCAGCGTTTCACGCGTGATCGCCAGTGCGTTCGGTGCCGCTTTCTCCGCCATCTGCTGGCCGGCGCGGGTGAGGCTGACCAGCAGGCGGCGGCCGTCCTCGGGATCGGGGCTGGTTTCGGTGAGGCCGCGCGCGGTGAGGCGGTCGATCACGCCCTTGATGGTGGCGACATCCATCGCCGTAAGCCGTCCGAGCTGATTCTGCGAGCACGGCCCGGTCTCGGTGAGCTTTGCCAGCGCGGCCCATTGCGTCGGCGTGAGATTGATGCCGATTTCCCTGGCAAAAATGGTGGCATGACGCTGCCAGACCTGACGAAGAATAAAACCGATCTGCTCCTCGAGCACATAAGGTGGCCGCGAGGGCTTTGGGCTGCGCTTCGGCGAAACACTCCTG
>CALROE020000114.1:0-7952 GCA_943369715.1 Bradyrhizobium ivorense | reverse complement strand
CGGCGGGCCGGCCACCGGCTGCTCCTACATTCTGGTGACGCCGGACGGTGAGCGCACCATGAACACCTGGCTCGGCGCCGCACAGGAATTGACGCCTGCCGATATCGACGAGGCCCAGGTCGCGGCAGCGAGCATGATCTATCTCGAAGGCTATCTCTGGGATCCCAAAAGCGCCAAGGAAGCATTTGTCAAAGCCGCCACCATCGCTCACGGCGCCGGCCGCCAGGTCGCGCTGACGCTGTCGGATTCATTCTGCGTCGACCGCTACCGCGACGAGTTTCTCGACCTGATGCGCAAGGGCACCGTCGATCTCATTTTCGCCAACGAGGCCGAACTGCATTCGCTGTACCAGACCTCGGATTTCGACACCGCGCTGACGCAGCTGCGCCAGGATACAAAACTCGGCATCGTCACCCGCAGCGAGAAGGGCTGCGTCGTGGCCTCGAAGGACGGCGTCGTCGCGGTGCCGGCCTTTCCGATCGACCGCATGGTCGACACCACGGGCGCCGGCGACCTGTTCGCCGCCGGCTTCCTGTTCGGCCTCGTGCGCAACGCCGGCCACGAGGCGGCCGGCCGCCTCGGCGCCCTCGCCGCCGCCGAAGTGATCCAGCACATCGGCGCCCGGCCGCAGGCCTCGCTGAAGGAACTGGCGCAGCAGAACGGGCTGCCGGTGTAGGGCTGCGCTTCGCGCTGACGCACCCTCAACTAGCGATGCCCGGGCTTGACCCGGGCATCCACGTTTTGGCCCAATGCGCTGCCAGATTGGTAGCGCGTTAGGGGCGAACATCGAGCTATGGCCTAGATGTAGCATTCTACGCCCGGGGCGAGCTACAACCCTTACTGTGCATGGGGTTGTTTTCGACTTTTTTGGTTTGGCCCGCCGCAGCCGCTGCGCCGCTTCCGCGATGCCGGGTCGTTACCCATCGTTTCCTACACCGCGAGCGCCTCACGCCGTCTTCGCCGCCTTCAGCCCGAGCTTCGTCTCGACCGCCTCGCGCATCAGGAACTTCTGCACCTTGCCGGTCACCGTCATCGGAAACTCCTCGACGAACTCGACGTAGCGCGGGATCTTGTTGTGGGCGATCTGGCCCTGGCAGAAGCCGCGGACTTCATCCGCCGTCAGGGTCTCGCCTGATCGTACCCTGATCCAGGCGCACAGCTCCTCGCCGTAGCGGGCGTCGGCGACGCCGAAAATCTGCACGTCCTGGATTTTTGGATGGCGGTAGAGATATTCCTCGATCTCGCGCGGATAGAGGTTGTCGCCGCCGCGGATCACCATGTCCTTGATGCGGCCGACGATGTTGCAATAGCCCTCCGCGTCGATGATGGCGATGTCGCCGGTATGCATCCAGCCCGACGCATCGAGCACGTCGGCGGTCTTTTCGGGCTCGTCCCAATAGCCCAGCATGACGCTGTAGCCGCGGGTGCAGAGTTCGCCGCGCTCGCCGCGCGGCACGATGCGGCCCTCGCGATCGATCACCTTGACCTCGACATGCGGATGGATGCGCCCGACCGTGGAGACCCGTCGCTCCAGCGGGTCGTCGGTGGCGCTCTGGAAGCTGACCGGACTGGTCTCGGTCATGCCGTAGGCGATGGTGACGTCGCGCATGTTCATCTGCTCGTTGACGCGCCGCATCACCTCGATCGGGCAGGGCGCGCCGGCCATGATGCCGGTGCGCAGCGACTTCAGATCGAACTTGGCAAACTCGGGATGGTCGAGTTCAGCGATGAACATGGTGGGCACGCCGTACAGCGCCGTGCATTTCTCCCGCTCGACGGTCTGCAGCGTCGCCAAGGGATCAAAGCCCTCGCCGGGATAGACCATGGCGGCGCCCGACGTGACGGCGGCGAGGTTGCCCATCACCATGCCGAAGCAGTGATAGAGCGGCACCGGAATGCAGATGCGGTCCTGTTCGGTGAGCCGCATCGCGCGGCCGACGAAATAGCCGTTGTTGAGGATATTGTGGTGCGTCAGCGTGACGCCCTTGGGCGACCCCGTGGTGCCGCTGGTGAACTGGATGTTGACGGCGTCGTCGAATTGCAGGGTCCTGGCCAGGCCCGCGAGTTCGTCGCGGTGGCGCGCGCCGCCCATGCCGGCGACCGCGTCGAACGGTATGGTGCCTGATGCGGCCGGGCCGCCGATCTGGATCACCGCGCGCAATTGCGGCAGCCGTGCCGCATGCAAATCGCCCGGTGTTGCCGTCGCCAGCTCCGGCAGCAGCGTGTTCAGCATCCCCATGTAGTCGGAAGTCTTGAAAGCGGTCGCCGTCACCAGCGCGGCGCAGCCGACTTTTGCCAATGCGAATTCGAGTTCGCTGAGGCGATAGGCCGGATTGATGGTGACGAGAACGAGGCCGGCCCTGGCGGCGGCGAACTGCGTCAGCGTCCATTCCGGCCGGTTCAGCGACCACACCCCGATCCGCGCGCCGCGCTCCAGCCCGAGCGCGAGAAACCCCGCCGCCAGCGCATCGACCCGTTCGGCCAGTTCAGCCCAATTCCACCGGACGTCATGGCTCGGCGACACCAGCGCCTCGCGCCCGGGCCAGCGTCCGGCGGCCTGATCCAGCGCGCGTCCGATGGTCTCGCCCAGCAGCGGCCTATCGGCGACGCCGCACACATAGCTTTCCGCCATTTCAGCCAAGTCGGTCTCTCCAGGTTCCGGCGATCTCTCAAGCCGTCATGCCCGGGCTTGTCCCGGGCATCCACGTCTTGTTTGTTCACTTTGCCGCAAAGGCGTGGATAGCCGGGTCAAGCCCGGCCATGACGAGTTGTCGGAAGATCACGCCGCCCGCTGCGCCGCGTCGAGGCCGGCATAGACGCCGCTCTCGAGCGCGGCGAACGCTTCCAGGCATTTCTGGTCGGCGAACGGCAGCACCTGCATCAGGATCACGCCGGCGACGTTGCGCGCCGGATCGATCCAGAAATAGGTGTTGGCGAGCCCGGCCCAGGCCAGGCTGCCGGGGCTGCGGCCCTCCGGGGTCTTGGCCGTGTTGATCAGGAAGCTCAGCCCCCACTTCTTGTCCATGCCGGGGTAGAGATCGACGTCGTTGGTGTAGGCAGGCGCCACCGAGATCATCTTGCCGACGTTGAGGTCGCCGATGTGGTTCTGGCTCATCAGCGCGACGGTCTCGGGCTTCAGCACCTGGTTGCCGTTGCCCTTGCCCTTGTTGAGGATCATCTGGGCGAACTTGATGTAGTCGCCCGCCGTTCCGTAAAGCCCGCCGCCGCCCATGTGGAATTCCGGATTCTGCTCCAGCTCGAACGGGATCGCGGCCAGCGCGCCGTCCCCGCCGCGCGCGTGCATGCCGACCAGGCGCTTGCGCTGGGCGTCGCCGATCTTGAACGCGGTATCGGTCATGCCGAGCGGGGCGAGCAGGTGGTCGCGCAGATAGGCGTCGAGCTTCTTGCCGCTGACGGCCTCCACCGCCTTGCCGACGAAGTCGATGTTGGTGCCGTATTCCCAGCGCGTGCCGGGGTCGCTCGCCAGCGGGGTCTTCAACGCGGCGTTCTGGCAGGTGGTAATGGCGGGAATGCCGACCTTGTCCATATAGGTCGCCATGTCGCCGTTCCACATGTTGTAGGCGAAGCCGGCGGTGTGGGTCATGAGCTGGCGCAGCGTGATCGGCCTCGTTGCCGGGCGCAGTTTCGGTTCGCCGCTGGCGTCAAAACCTTCCAGCACCTGCGGCGAAGCGAGATCGGGCAGGATCTTGCCGATGGGGTCGTCGAGCGAGAGCTTGCCCTGCTCGACCAGCTGCATGCCGGCCGCCGTCGTGATCGCCTTGGTCATCGACGCGATCCAGAACACGCTGTCGGTGGTCATGGCGTTATCCTTGGCGTCGTCCCTGGACAGGTCGCGTTTGCCGAACGCGCCCTGATAGATCACCTCGTTGCCGCTGGCCGCCATCGCGACCACGCCGGGAATCTCGCCGGCATCGCATTTCTGGCGCAGCATCTGATCAATCTGAGCTTGGCTCTGCATGGGTCACCTCCCGATTGGTTTTTTGGCAGTCGCCAATCTTCCCCCCGGAAGCCGTTTCCCGCAAGCGCGCGCCGCCGACCGCCGCGAGAATCGCAGGTTCCGGCTGCGGCGGTGACAGGGGATGGGCGCCGGCCCACACCGGAGAGACTGAACTGCAACACCCGCCTGGATTTTGCGGGGGACGGGCTGCAATTCCCAACATCATCCGGGATATTCGCGATATGTTGAAAATCGCAACGGCGCGGCGGAACCAGTTTGACGGTAAAGTGTTTGAAATGCAGCCGAATTTGATGCTGCCGGCGGCAAGATTTGATGCGTAGGTAGCGATTGTTGACGACACGGGGGCGCACATGATCTCGACCTGGAGCGAATGGAAGCGGTATCCCCGGGCCGGGCGCGGCGACAATCTCGAGGCACCGATCACCCCGGGCATATATGAGGTGCGGGTGGCCGGCACCGGCGCGCTGCACTCCTTCGGCGCGGTCGATAATGTGGCGCAGGCATTGGCGCTGCTGTCGGTCGGTTCAAAATCATGGTTCGGGCGCCGCGACCCCGAAATCATGCCCGACCTCGAATACCGCACCTGCGCAACCTCCTCCAGGGCCGCCGCCAAGGCCGCCGCCGAGCGCATGATCGGCCGCCGCGAAACCTATATGAGCGGCGCGGCCTGAATCGTTGCGATGAGCCGTTGATGCATCTCGGTTCGTTTGCGGCTATATTCGGCTCCAAGGCCAAAAGCATCCCAAGGAGCAACGCCATGACGCCGACCGCCGCCGCAGCCCGTTCCACATCCTCCGCGCCATCGTTGCGCGACCGCCTGAAGGACCCCTCGCTGCTGCGCGAGCAGTGCTACATCGACGGCGCCTGGACCGGCACCCCTTCCAATCCCGTGACCAATCCGGTCAACGGTATCGAATTGGCAAAAGTGCCTGTCCTGAGCACCGCGGAAGCAACGCTGGCCGTTGAAGCCGCCGAGCGGGCGTTTCCGGCCTGGGCCAAATTCACCGCCAAGCAGCGCTCCAATATCCTGCGCAAATGGTTCGACCTGATCATCGCCAACCGCGAGGACCTCGCGCTGATCCTGACCTCGGAACAGGGCAAGCCGCTGGCGGAAGCGCTGGGCGAAGTCGACATCGGCGGCGCCTATGTCGAGTTCTTCGCCGAGGAGGCGCGGCGCGTCTATGGCGAAACCATTCCGACGCAGCGGCCGGACGCGCGGCTGCTGGCGATCAAGCAGCCGATCGGGGTCTGCGGCGCGATCACGCCGTGGAATTTTCCCTGCTCGATGATCACCCGAAAAGTCTCGCCGGCGCTGGCCGCCGGCTGCACCGTGGTGCTGAAACCCGCCAACGAGACGCCGCTCACCGCGCTGGCGCTGGTGGCGCTGGCCGAGAAGGCGGGCGTGCCCAAGGGCGTGTTCAATATTCTCACCGGCAATTCCTCCGCGATCGGCAAGGTGCTGTGCGAACATCCCGCGGTGCGTTTCGTCGGCTTCACCGGATCGACCGAAGTTGGAAAAATCCTGTACCAGCAGGCCGCGGTCGGCGTGAAAAAGCTCGGGCTCGAGCTCGGCGGCAACGCGCCATTCGTGGTGTTCGACGACGCCGATATCGACGCCGCGGTGGATGGCGCCATGGTCTCGAAATACCGCAACATGGGCCAGACCTGCGTCTGCGCCAACCGCCTCTATGCCCAGGAGGGGATTTACGACCAGTTCGTCGAAAAGCTGTCCAAGAAAGTCGCGGCGATGAAGATCGGCGACGGCACCGAGGCCGGCGTGACCCAGGGGCCGCTGATCAACATGGATGCGATCGACAAGGTCGAGAAGCACATTGCCGATGCGGTCAGGGGCGGCGCCAAAATCGTCACCGGCGGCAAACGCCACGCGCTCGGCGGCAGTTTCTTCGAACCGACGGTGCTGTCCAACGTTGCGCCCGACGCGCTGGTCGCGCATGAAGAGACCTTCGGGCCGCTGGCGCCGGTGTTCCGCTTCAAGGACGAGGCCGACGTGATCGCGATGTGCAACGCCTCGCCGTTCGGTCTGGCGTCATATTTCTATTCGCGCGATCTCGGCCGGGTCTGGCGGGTCGCCGAAGCCCTGGAGTCCGGCATGGTCGGCGTCAACACCGGCTTGATCACCACCGAGGTAGCCCCCTTCGGCGGCGTCAAGGAATCAGGCCTCGGTCGCGAAGGCTCGCATCACGGCATGGAAGAATATGTCGAGATCAAATACGTGATGATGGCGGGGATTTGATTCACTTAGCGTCGCCCCGGCGAACACCGGGGCGACGATAGTTTATTTATCGCGCTTGCTTCCGCCGAACGCGCCGTGACGTCCGGCGCCTGATGCAAAGCGCGCGGCGCCGGACAGTGTTTCGCCCGAAGCGATGACCGCCAGACCGCCGCGCATTTCGTTGGCGATGGCGGCTTCCTCTTCGAGATCCCATTGCCGCAGCGCCGACAGCCGGTCGGCGCGCAGGCAGGTTTGCGGGAAGGCCGCGATATCCCTGGCCAGCGCGATCGCCTGCGCGCGGGCTTCGCCCTTCGGTACCAGCCGGTTGGCAAGGCCCATGCGCTGCGCCTCGGGGCCGCCGACCGGGCGTCCGGTCAGGATGAGATCGATCGCCTGCGAATGACCGATCAGCCGCGGCAAACGGATGGTGCCGAGATCGATCAGCGGCACGCCGAAGCGGCGGCAGAAGATGCCGAAAGTGGCGTCCTCGGCCACCACGCGCAGGTCGGCCCACAGCGCCAGCTCCATGCCGCCGGCCACCGCGAAACCTTCCACCGCCGCGATCACAGGCTTTGTCAGCCGCAGCCGGCTCGGCCCCATCGGCGCGATCGAATCGTGGCCGCCGATCTCGCGCTTCTTGTTGGGATCGCCCGATGCCACCGCCTTGAGGTCGGCGCCGGCGCAGAAATGACCGCCGATGCCGGTGAACACCGCGACCGATGCCTCGGCGTCGGCATCGAAAGCCCTGAAGGCATCGAACAGTTTTCGCGCGGTTGCGCCGTCGACGGCGTTGCGGCAATGCGGCCGATTGATGGAGACGATGGTCACCGGTCCATCGCGTTCGACCAGAATGGTGTCGCTGTCGGTCATGCGGCGCTCCCTGTCGTCTTTTCTATCGCGGAGCTTGGCACTGGAGGTCCGTCTCAGGCAATCCTGAGTTCGCTTCCCGTCACGCGACGATAGGCTTCGAGATAGCGCTTGCTGGTGGCGTCCACCACGCTGGCCGGCAGCGGCGGGGGCGGGGCGTCGCCGTTCCAGCGGCCGGCGCGGCGTTCGGCGTCGAGATAATCGCGCAGCGGCTGCTTGTCGAAGCTCGGCTGCGGCTGGCCGGGGTGATAGGCATCCGCCGCCCAGAACCGCGAACTGTCGGGGGTCATCACTTCGTCGATCAGGATGATGCGTCCGTCCTTGTCGCGGCCGAATTCGAACTTGGTGTCGGCGATGATGATGCCCTGTTCGCGGGCGATCTTTTCGCCGAGCGTATAGACGGCGCGGCTCATGCTCTCCAGTTCGTATGCGACCTCGTCGCCCAAAATCTCGCGCATGCGGCCGATCGTGATGTTCTCGTCGTGGCCGGTTTCGGCCTTGGTGGCCGGGCTGAAGATCGCGGGCTCCAGCTTGGCGCTCTCCAGCAGGCCGGGCGGCAATTTCTCGCCCGCCAGCGTGCCGTGTGCGGCATATTCCTTCCAGGCCGAGCCGGAGATGTAGCCGCGGACCACGCATTCGATCGGGAACACCGTGGTGCGCTTGCACAGCATGGCGCGTCCGGCAAGCGAGGCGCGGTGACCCTGCAGCGCAGGCACCTCGCCGATAATCTCATCGGCGTCGGCGCTGATCATGTGGTGATGCACCACGCCCTCGAGCAGCCCGAACCACCAGGCGCTGATTTGCGTGAGCACCGCGCCCTTCATCGGGATCGTTTCGGCCATCACCACGTCGAACGCGCTGATGCGGTCGGTG
>CALROE020000113.1:0-7966 GCA_943369715.1 Bradyrhizobium ivorense | reverse complement strand
TTCAGGGCGCGCTCACGGAATGGAAGGCGCCGGATCAGCGCCTGCTGCGACGCGCCATCCCCGAAAACCGGCTGCGCGTCTATGATATCCGCACGGTCATCGATCTTCTGGCGGACGAAGGCTCGGTGCTGGAAATACGCCGGGATTTCGGCGTCGGTATGATCACGGCTTTCATTCGTATTGAAGGCAGGCCGTTCGGATTGATCGCCAACAACCCAAAACACCTCGGCGGCGCGATCGACGCGCCCGCCGGGGACAAGGCGGCACGCTTCCTGCAGCTTTGCGACGCCTTCGACATTCCGATCGTGTCGCTGTGCGATACGCCGGGCTTCATGGTGGGACCCGAAGCGGAGAAGACCGCGATCGTGCGCCATGTCGCGCGCATGTTCGTGACCGGCGCCAGCCTCACCGTGCCGCTGTTCGGGATCGTGCTGCGCAAGGGTTACGGCCTCGGGGCGCAGTCCATGATCGGCGGCGGCTTCCACGCCTCCTTCTTCACGGTGGCATGGCCGACCGGCGAATTCGGCGGCATGGGGCTGGAAGGCTATGTGCGGCTCGGTTTCCGCAAGGAAATGGAAGCGATCGCCGATCCGGTCGAGCGGGAGAAATATTATCAGGCCAAGGTCGCGGAACTCTATGCCAACGGCAAGGCAACCTCGATCGCATCGGTGCTGGAGATCGACGAAGTGATCGATCCGGCCGAGACCCGCCGCTGGATCATGGCCGGTCTTCAGTCGGTGCCGAAGCCCGCTCCGCGTACGCACCGCAAGCGTCCCTGCATCGATGCCTGGTAGGGTGTGGTTGCGGAGGAGGCCCTCTTGTAGCCCGGATGGAGACAACGGCCGGCGCCAACGGGTCGCGCGAATGCGCGCCCGATGACAGGCTCCGCGCCGGCCGCTGGCGCAATCCGGGAATGGATGTGAGGCTGGCCCCGGATTTCGCAAGGGCTCCATCCGGGCTACGAGCGGTTGACTTCACTGTGCGCGCCGCTGCGGCTGCATCCGTTCGCTGGCGATTTCGGAAGAGGCATCGCCAGGCTGATGCCGATAGATCCCGATGTCTTTCAGTTCCCGGTCGTCACGCCGGGAGAGCGCGACACGTGCAGCCTCGCGTTCGCGACGGGCGATGATGCCTGCAACCCAGCGGTTGACGAGGCGGTTCAGAAGGCTTGCCAATCCTCCGGACAATACCGGTGTGTCTGTCGATGACGGTCGGATGCTTGTGCGAATAGCAGTCATGGCAATTTCCTGGAGTATTGCAAATTTGGCGCTCAGGCCGTCTGCCGCTTCACCAATAGGCCGCCCTGCGGGTTCCTGAAGCCATCTCCTGCTTCGGACCAGCTGAACGGACTCCGGTATCAATTTTGTACAACACGACCCCATGTGCGGCGGCGATGCCGACAATGGCGCCTATCAGCAAGATTCGTTTCAACACGACTCGTTCCTCTGGAAGGGAGGAGCCACACATAGGTTTCGATACGCTCATCGTCATCCTCCGTTCGGACGAAGTCCGATTACAATATTTTGATTCACGAATTCGCGAGCGCACGAGGCTGCCGCGTGCCTGTGCTCTCCGAAAGGAGGTTGCTTCAGCTCGCCAGCGGTGTGGCGAAACCGGCCACCAGCTTGACCAGATCGGCCTGACGGCCGGCGCCGGTTTTTTCGAACAAGCGGCTGAGATGGGTTTTGATGGTGGTGGCGGCAACGCCGAGCGACGCCGCCACTTCGGGGACGCCGCCGACATCGACGATGGCAAGCAGCACGCGCAGCTCGGTCGGTGTCAGATGGTACATCTCGCCAATGACTCCCGAAGGCGATAAGGCGTCGAGAGCCGCCTTGCGCACGAACAAGGCAGCGACTGCATCGTAGGCCAGGCCGGTGTTGCGGCGTGCGCCCGAGGTCAGCGGCAGCACGTGAGCGACGTAGCGTTCGCCATTGCGGGCGGTCAGCGGCAGGGCGATGCCCTTGACGCCAAGTGCCGCGTCGCCGGCGTCGGCTCCGGGGAAGATCTCGCGCAAGGCCGCGTTGACAGAGGCATCACAAGCAACCAGCCGTCCGCAGGGAGTCCGGCGGAGAAAGTCGGCCGTGGCGAGTATGGTGTCGCCGGCAGCATTGGCGTGGACGATGTGACCGGTGGCATCGATGAGGATCATGCCGGCGCTCAGCCCGTCGAGAATGTCCGTCAGGCATGTCGCCTCGGCTTCCTTTTGATGGATGGTCTTGCCGATCAGCAGTGCGCGGCGGACGTGGGGAACGATCAGCGCCATGCGGCGGCGCATGTCGGCGTCGACGAGGCCGCTGGCCTCGCGTCGCGCGACACTGAGAAACGTACAGCTGGTTGCCGATTTTTCGATCACCGCGCTGGCAATGTCGATCCAGCCATGCGGCCGGGCCCATTCCCGATAGAAACGGCCGCGGCGAAATTCCTCGTAGGACACCAGATCCCCGGTGCTCACGATCTGCTCGACCCCGACCGACAGTGGGTCCGCCGTGGAATCGAGTTTCGGATAGCTCTCCGAATAGGCCCGCAGGCTATCGGGGTCATTGCCGATGCAGCAATACAGGTGTTCGACCTTGCCCAAAGCCCTGCCGAGAGCATGCTTCGAGAGCAGGCCGCCCGAATCGCCGCCGGCAAAGTCTGCAATCCTGTCGAGAACGTCGGTTCGATGGTCAGGATCAAACACGGCGTCGTAAATATCGCCGATTAATGCTGAAAGCTGCTCTCTATCATCCATTATTATCAGTCCCGGCAAAATGACGTCGAAAGAAATGGCAGTGTGCCGCACTGCGAAGTCATTCCGATTCAGCGGCATTTCCGTGGCAGCGCAAGCCGGGCTCATCATTGCGTGGCGCGAAACGGCTAGCCGGGCGCTGTGCGCGATTTCACATGTTGGTTATCGGATGGATTAACCAAACGTGCGACGCGGCCTCCTCTGATTGGAGGACTCTGCGATCATCATTTGAGAATGACTCGTCATGGCCGGGCTTGTCCCGGCCATCCACGTCTTTCTTGTTAGTGATGCCTTAGACGTGGATGCCCGGGACAAGCCCGGGCGTGACGAGTCTTACCAGGAGGCCACGAAGTGGCTGTCTCGAAGGATGGCAGCAATACGATCCATGATTCCAGGCACTAGAGTGGCAGCCCGACGCTGTGCAGCGCATCGATTACCCGATCGCAATAGGATTGCGGCAGCGGTGGCAGGCCTTTCTGCACTTCCGAAACCGTCAGGTCGGGATAGTGCTCCCGCAGCGCCGTGACGCTGCGGCGGGCCTCGGACTCGGCTCCAACAAGCACATAGGCAGGGCACATGGTGCGGTGGATCCAGGTCGCCGACGGATGCTCGGCCAGCGCGCGTTGCTGCCAATGGGCTGCTTCAGCATAGCGGCCCGATTCGAAATGCGCGCATCCGATACCGACCATGCTGTTGAACGCGAGGCTGTCGTTCGGCGCGAGGTCGAGCGCGATCTTGAGCCGCTCGATGCCCGAATCCGCGTCGTTGTTGTAGACGTCGAGCCATCCGCTCCGGCTCCACGCCCAGGCCGAGCCGCCGTCGATCGAAAGCGCCTTGCGGATCATCAGTTCCGCTGCTTCGAGGTCGTGCAGGAAGGTGAAGGTGTTGCCGAGAACGGCGAGCACGGTCGCATCTCCACCCAGAGTCTGTGCCTTTCGGGCCAATTCGGCGCTCCTGGTGCGATCCTCGTTCGGTGTTGCGGCGAAATGATAGACCACGCGTTGGCCATAGGCCCACGCCGCAAGCGCGGTCGCCAGCGCATTGTCGGGATCACGCTCCATCGCGCGTTCCAAAAGGTCCAGCGCGTGGGCATTGCCCTCGGCATTGAGCGAAAGCACCCAAGGCATGGCCCGCAGCGCCATATCGTGCGGGCTCAGATCGGTCGGCGGCTTGCGGCCGGCGCGATCGATTTCCGCGAGGCGCAGGCATGGCTGCATGGCCGCGATGATCCTGGTGGCGAGATGCTCGTCGAGAGAGGCGTCGTGACCAAGGGCACCATCGGAACGGTATGCCGTCAGATGACGGCCGGTTTCGGCATCGATCAGCCGGAAAGTCAGGCGCGTTTGCCGGTCCGATCCACCGATGGCGCCGATCAAATGGTAGCGCGCCGCGCCGGGTTGCCGGACAACGGCGGCGCCGGCCCGCGTCAGGGCGATCGCAAGCTCATCGGCGATGCTGTGCGCGACCTCACTGTGTTCGGGGCTGGCGTCGATCGGGCGTAGCGCGACGGTGGGCCGATCGCGGCTGGGGATGGTAAACGACGGCATCGACCTCAGCGCATCGGCGAAGACGGACTGTCGCTTCGCGGTCTGCGACGGGGTTTCGCCAAAGCGGCGGCGATACTCGACGGAAAACCGTCCGCAATGCGGGAATCCGCAGCGCTGGGCGACATCCATCACCTTGGCGTCGGGAATGCCCTGCAGCAGTTCGCGGCGCGCGGTCTCGAACCGGATATCACGCAGCGCTGCGCGGGGGGCCTTGCCGACAAATTCCCGGAATTGGCGCTGCAGCGTGCGGCTGGACAGGCCCGCGGCCTCGGCGAGTTCCATCACGCTCCAGTCACGCCCGACATTCGTGCGCATCGCATCGAGCGCGCGGCGGACGCCGCGCGGCAGCAAAGCCGCGCTCGAATCTCGGTTGGGACGTGCATTCATGAAGGAATCTCCAGCGATATGACGATGAACACCAGGGTCGGTGAAAAATTTCATGATCTGGATAGCCCTGTCGCGAACTGGATAGAGGACAGCCGCCCTCTCAGTTAGGTCTTCTGACCGGGGATTAGGTTCAGACCAGGAGCAATTTCTTCAGAACAGGAGCAATTTTAATGACGGTCTTTTGACGGTTGTTTATGGAATCGGCGCTTATGCCGTGTTTTTCATCGCCATCCTCTATGCGACAGGTTTCGTCGGCAATTGGGTGATGCGTTTCGATGCTGATTCCGCTGCCGGGCGGCCGCAAGTCCGATGACCTGCCGACCGCGGAGCCGCGATCCGCGGAACGCTAGCCATTTCGGCGCGCCGGTCGCGGCGCGCCAATCACACCAACATCACCGACCAACCCAAACGGAGACCAATCATGGTTGCATCCACCGCCGTCCAGAACGCCCCACCCACCCCGATCGATCTCGGAACCCTCAAGACACGCCAGCAGGGCGCATGGTCCTCCGGCGACTATGCCGTCGTCGGCACCACGCTTCAGATCGTCGGCGAAGAGCTGTGCGAAGCCCTCGACATCCACGCCGGAGAGAAGGTGCTCGATGTCGCCGCGGGTAACGGCAACGCCACGCTCGCCGCGGCCCGCCGCTGGTGCGACGTCGTATCCACCGACTATGTGCCTGCTCTGCTCGAGCGAGGCCGGCTGCGCGCCGCGGCGGACGGCTTGTCGATCGAGTTCAAGGAGGCGGACGCCGAGGCGCTGCCCTTTGCCGACGCCAGTTTCGACGCGGTGGTCTCGACCTTCGGCGTGATGTTCACACCGGACCAGGACAAGGCCGCGGCGGAGATGCTCAGGGTATGCCGGAGCGGCGGCAAGATCGGCCTCGCCAACTGGACGCCGGATGGTTTCATCGGGCAGCTGTTCAAGACGCTCGGAAAATACCTGCCGCCGCCGGCCGGCGCGAGGTCGCCTGCATTGTGGGGGACCCGGGCGCGCATCACGGAGATGTTCGGACCTTCGGCGCTGGTGATCAATGCGGTGCCGCGCAACTTCATGTTCCGTTACCGGTCGCCGGAGCACTTCCTGGAGATCTTCAGGAACTACTACGGCCCGATGCTCAAGGCCTTCGCCGCGCTCGACGCCGCCAGCCAGCAGGGATTGAGCGATGACCTGCTGGCGCTGATCGGACGAATGAACCGCGCCGAAGACGGCACCATGATCGTTCCCAGCGAATACCTCGAAATCGTCATCACCAGACGCTGATCGGCTTTTCTCTGCTGACGGCCGCCGCACTCAAGAACGGTGCGGCGGCCGCTTCGCTCGTGGCCGTGCCGACTTGAAGGAACTTGACGATGATTGAAGACCCACTCGGATGCATCGACTACGACGAAGCCGGAGCCGGCCCGACGGTGGTGCTGGTGCCGGGCTCATGCAGCACCGGCGCCGCGTGGCGGCCCGTGATGGCGCAATGGAAGGACAGTTTTCGCGTCGTCACGACGAGCCTGCTCGGATATGGCGGCACGCAGGAGCGCCGCAGCGTTGCCGATACCGATATTGCTCGCGAGGCCGAGGCGCTTGAGGCGGTGATCCGGTGCGCGGGCTGCCCGGTGCACCTGGTTGGCCATTCCTTTGGTGGCCTGTCAACCGTCGCTGTAGCGCTACGCGGGCGCGTGCCGTTGCTGAGCCTGACCATTGCCGAAGCGCCCGCACCGGAGATCTTGCGGCAGATGGGCGAGGACCAGCACCATCGCGCGTTCCGCAGGATGTCGGAGACCTATTCCAGCGCCTATCAAGCCGGCAATGAGACCGCGATCGAACAGATGATCGACTTCTACGGCGGTCCCGGGACTTTCGCCAGTTGGCCAAAGCGTGTCCGCGATTACGCTTCGCAGACCACGCCGGTCAACCTGCTGGACTGGCAAAGCGCCTATGGATTCGATCTGACGCCCGGCTTGCTCGCGACGATCAGGATTCCGACGCTGGTGTTGTGGGGCGGGGCGAGTCATCCGGCCGCGAAACGCGCGAACCAACTGCTTGGCCAGTTCATGCCGAACGCCAAAGTCGCGGAGATCGCCGGCGCGGCGCACTTCATGATTGCGACCCATGCCGCTGACGTGGCCGGCATGATCGCGCAACACGTCGCCTGCGCGGAAGACGGGGCGGTGGCGCCGGCCATGTGAGTGCACTCTCGAGGCGCACCGCCTGGCGCCTGTTCTCCCCTCCCTCCACGCGCTCTTGCGCGTGGCGGGGAGGGGAGAAGCAAGCGCTATTCCGCGATGGCTTCGCCCGAACCGCCGAGCTCCTTCGGAAAATCCTTCAGCTTCGGCAGGCCGTCCCGCATCGGCAGCACCGTCTCGGCATAATTGACGTGAACGCCGGGAACGAAGTCGAGCGTGGGGATCGTCGCGGCGAACACGTCGACGAGGCCGAATGTCGGATGGTTGGTCATCAGGTGTCCGCCGCATTTCGCGCAATATTGCCGCTGGCTGAGCGGGGTCTTCTGGAAGGTCGCGACATGCTCCTCGCCCGCGGTAACCCGCACGGCCGCCGGTTTCCACAGGCTGAACGCATTGACGGGGCCGCCCGACCACGACTGGCAGGAACGGCAGTGGCAATAGCCCATCCCCTCCGGCTCACCGCTGACTTGCAGTTTGACCGTGCCGCAGAAGCAGCTTCCAATATGAGCCATGACTCTTCCTTTCGATTCGATTGCTACGGGTCCGCCGGCGCGCGCCGGGGACTGCCATTTCAAGCGTTAGCAGACGAGTTGCCGCGTCGCGTCCGTCGATCGGATGACGAGGTGTCCCTCGTCGTGAATTTCATGGCTTCGATGTATCAGCGATATGGCGGCCCGCGATGTAGCCGAAGGTCAGTGCGGGCCCGAGCGTGATGCCGGCGCCGGGATAGTTGCCGCCCATGATGCTGGCCATGTCGTTGCCGGCGGCATAGAGCCCGTCGATCGCACGGCCGTCGGCGTCGAGGGCGCGGGCATTGGCGTCGGTCTTGATCCCCGCATAGGTGCCGAGATCGCCGATCACCATCTTGATGGCATAGAACGGCCCGTGTTCGACCGGGCCGATGCAGGGATTCGGTCCATGCAGCGCATCGCCCTGGAAGCGGTTGTAGGCGCGCGACCCCTTGCCAAAGGCGGTATCCTGTCCGGTCGCCGCCGACGCATTGAACTGCGCGATCGTCGCTTCCAGCCCGCGCGCATCGATGCCGGCCTTCGCGGCCAGTTCCGCGAGCGTCGCGCCGCGCATCAGGTAGCCGGTCTTGACGTGGCGGCCGATCGGCATCGGA
>CALROE020000112.1:0-8000 GCA_943369715.1 Bradyrhizobium ivorense | reverse complement strand
TCACCTCGTGATCGGCTCCCGCTTCGGCTACCAGGCGCAATCAAGTGTGATCGCCGCGGCGGCCCGCTATCTCGATGTGATCTCGTTCAACTGCTACGACATCGATGCGAGTTCGGTGATCGATGCCTATGCGGCCACCGGCAAGCCTTGCCTGATTTCGGAATTCTCCTTCCGCGGCGATGATGCCGGCCTGCCCAACGGCCATGGCGCCGGGCCTCGGGTCGCCAGCCAGAGCGAGCGGGCCCAGGGTTTCGAACGCTACGTCACCGCCGCCCTGCGCAAGCCGTCGGTGGTCGGCTATCACTGGTTCGAGCATGCCGACCAGCCCGCGGAAGGGCGGTTTGACGGCGAGAATTCGAACTACGGCATGGTGACGATCGAAGACCATCCCTATGTCGAGTTGACGGAGACGATGACCAGGGTCAATGCCTTGGCCGAGCGGATTCACGCCGAATCCGCGCCACGCGACTAGCTAGCCGGCGGGCCCGGACAAAGAATTACGAAAACAACCCCATGTACAGTAAGCCGCAGTGCAGCAATTGTGCTGCGTTGCGTCAAACCGCATCTTTCGCAGCCTCGGCTTCGCACACCGCCGCCATCGTGCGAAACACGCTCGATGGATTGACGCTGATCGAATCGATACCGAGCTGCGTCAGGTAGCGCGCGATCTCCGGATAATTGGCTGGCGCTTCGCCGCAGATGCCGACATGTCGTCCGTTACGTTTGGCGCCCGTGACCGCCAGCCTGAACATCTCCAGCATGCCCGGATCGCGCTCGTCGAAATCGAAGGCGACGATATCGGAGTCGCGGTCGACCCCCAAGGTCAGCTGGGTGAGGTCGTTGGAGCCGATCGAGAAGCCGTCGAACAATTGCGCGAACGCGTCGATCTGGATGACGTTGTTCGGGATTTCGCACATCACGTAGATCTCAAGGCCGTTCTCGCCGCGCTTCAGTCCGTTGGCTGCCATGGTAGCGATCACGCGCTTGCCTTCCTCGACGGTCCGGCAGAACGGCACCATGATGCGCAGGTTGGAAAGGCCCATTTCCTCGCGCACCCGGCGCAGGGCGGCGCATTCCAGCGCGAACCCTTCCGCATAGGCCGGGTGGCTGTAGCGGGAGGCGCCGCGGAATCCCAGCATCGGGTTCTCTTCTTTCGGCTCGAACGACTCGCCGCCAAGCAGACTGGCATATTCGTTGGTCTTGAAGTCGGAAAGGCGCACGATTACCGGCTTCGGATAGAACGCCGCGGCAATGGTGCCGACGCCTTCCGACAGCCTCTCGATAAAGAAATCGGCTGGGGTCTTGTAGCCCTCGACCAGACGGGCGATCGCGGTTCTCGCCTTGACCGAGGTGATTTTCTTCGGCTTGAGCAGCGCCATCGGGTGCACGCCGATATGCTCGCTGATGATGAATTCCATGCGGGCGAGCCCGACGCCAGATTGTGGCTGCATCGCCGTCCGAAAAGCCATTTCGGGGGTACCGACGTTGACCATGATCGGAGTGCGCGGTGCCTTGAACGCGCTGACGGGCGTTCGCGTGACGTCGAAGGCCACCGCGCCCTGATAGACGTTGCCAACGTCGCCTTCGGCGCAGGAGATCGTGACGTGGCTCCCGGTCTTGAGTTTTTCGGTCGCGTGCGTCGCGCCGACCACGGCGGGAATGCCGAGCTCGCGCGCCACGATGGCCGCATGGCAAGTCCGGCCGCCCTTGTCGGTGATGATGCCGCCCGCGATCTTCATGACCGGCTCCCAATCCGGACTGGTCGCCGTCGCGACCAGGATCTCGCCGGGCTTGAAGGTCGAGAGGTCCCGCGCGCTGGCAATGCGGCGGGTGCGGCCGGAGGCGATCTTTTCGCCGACCGCGCGGCCGGTGACGATGACGGAGCCTTTTCCCTTGAGATTGTAGGTCTCGAACATGTCAGCCGAACGCTGCGAGGCCACTGTCTCGGGTCGTGCCTGGATGATATAGAGCTTGCCGTCGGCGCCGTCCCTGGCCCATTCGATATCCATCGGCATGGCCGCGCCGGCATGTTTCGAATAGTGCGCCTCGATCCGCACGGCGATGTCGGCCAGGGTCAAGACATCAGGATCGGAAATGCAGAATTTCCGCCGCTCCGCTTCCGGCACGTTCCGGGTCAGCGTCGGATGGCTGCCGCCGCGCTTGCCGTAGATCATCCGGATCTGCTTGCCACCGAGCCGGCGTCGCAACACGCGGCGAAAGCCCTTGGCGAGGGTCGGCTTGTGCACATAGAACTCGTCGGGATCAACCTGGCCCTGCACGATTGTTTCGCCGAGGCCGTAACAGCCGGTGACGAAGACCACGTCGCGAAATCCGGATTCGGTATCGAGCGTGAAGATGACGCCGCTGGCGCCGATGTCGGAGCGGACCATTTTCATCACGGCAACGGAAAGGAAGACCTTGAAATGGTCGAAGCCATTGTCGATGCGGTAGGAAATCGCGCGATCGGTGAAGATCGAGGCAAAGCAGCGCCGGCAGGCCTCGAACAGGTCCTTCGGCCCGCGCACGTTGAGGAAGCTCTCGTGCTGGCCGGCAAAGCTCGCGGTCGGCAGGTCTTCCGCGGTCGCCGAACTGCGCACCGCGACAGCGACGCCTTTGCCGGCCTCCCGCTCCAGCTTCCGGTAGGCTTCCATGATCTGATCGCGGATCGGCGCGGTATCCATCGCCTTGTAGACGACGGCGCGCGCCTTGGCCGCGGCGGCCGCCAGGCGCTTGATCTTGCTCTTGTCCAGGCCGTCGAGCAGCTGATGCAGTTGCTCGGCGACGCCAGGCTGCGACAGCGCATCGCGGTAGGCCTCGGCGGTGATGGCGAACCCGTTGGGAACGGCGACCCCTTCGGATGCGAGGGTCGAATACAGTTCGCCGAGCGAGGCGGTCTTGCCGCCGACCAGCCCGACATCGTTCAGTCCGAGTTCGAGAAACGATCTGATGTAATTTGCCATGGCGGCAGTAGATCAGGCCGGACCCGGGGGATATTGAGCAAGGTCAAACCTCTCACTCGTAGCGCAGCGCTTCGATCGGATCGAGCCGGGCGGCCTTGCGGGCCGGATAGTAGCCAAAGAAGATGCCGACGGCGGCCGAAAACAGGAATCCACCGAAGATGGCTGCCAGCGATATCGGCGCCGGCCAGCCGGTGACGGCGGAGACCGCCAGTGAAAGCGCCGCGCCGATGACAATTCCGACGATGCCGCCGCTGACGCTGATGAAGATCGCCTCGGCCAGAAACTGCAGCAGCACGTGCAGCCGTCGGGCGCCGATCGCCATCCGCAGTCCGATCTCCCGGGTCCGCTCCGTCACCGAGACCAGCAGGATGTTCATGATGCCGATGCCGCCGACCACCAGCGATATCGACGCCACCGCGGCCAGCAGGAGCGCCATGATGCGGCTGCTGCCCTCCGCGGTTTCCGCGATCTGGCTGAGGTTGCGGACCGAGAAATCATTGCTGGCGCCCGGTCGGATGCGGTGACGGCGGGCCAGTATATCAGTGGCCTGGCTGATCGCGGTCTGAATGGCGGTCTGGTCCACCGCCTGGACGTAGATCTGGTTCACAAAGCCGGTCAGGCGCGGTTGCAGCCCGTAGGGATTCGGCGGCGTGGGGTAGATCCAGGTGACCGTCGTTTGCTGGCTCGGCGCCGCAACGCCGATAATCTTGCGCTCGGCTGTCGTGAACGGAACCATGATGAGATCGTCCTGGTCCTGGCCAAAGGAGGTCTGCCCCTTGGAGTCGAGAACCCCAATGACCCGCAGTGAAACGCCCCGGACCTGCACCAGCGCGCCGATCGGGTTCTGGGTGGCGCCGAACAACTGGCGGCGCACGGTCTCGCCAAGCACGACGACAAGTCCGGCGCCCCGCTCGTCTTCCGACGTGATCGCCCGCCCGGCGGTGATCTGCCAGTTCGTCATCGGCGGGTAGTTGAAGCTGACGCCCTGGATGCCGGTGGTCCAGTTCTGGCTGGCGAACCGGATCTGGCCGGACTGGCGGATCAGATAGCTCACTTCGCCGGCGGCAGGCGCTTCCCGCCGGATCGCCTGGACGTCGGCCACCGTCAGGGTCGAGGCGCTGCCGGAGCCGCCGCGCGCGCCGCCGCGGGTGGCGGCGCCCGGCACGATCACCACGAGATTGGTCCCGAGCCTTGCGATCTCCTTGCGGACCGCCTCGTTGGCCCCCTGGCCGACCGAGACCATGACGATCAGGGCAGCGACGCCGATGAAGACTCCGAGCATGGTCAGCGCCGAACGCATCTTGTTGCGCCAGATCGCTTCCGCCGCCGCCGTCATCACCATCCACGCGAACGGCCAAGATGCGCCGGAGGATTTGACGTAGGAGCGCGGCGCCGCGGGCGGGGAGAGAGGCGGCAACTCGCTCACCGCCTCGGCTGCAGCAATTGCCGGTCCGGACTCCGCCGCGGGCTTCGTCTTTCTCACATCGGAAATGATCTGGCCATCGCGCATGGTCAGCACGCGATCTGCAAAGGCTGCAACATCAGACTCGTGGGTCACCACGATGATGGTGACGCCTTGTTCGCGATTGAGAGAACTGAGCGTCTCCATGATCTCGTGAGAGTTGCGCGTATCGAGATTGCCGGTCGGCTCGTCCGCCAGCAGCAGGCTCGGCTGGTT
The DNA here is from genome assembly GCA_943369715.1 of Bradyrhizobium ivorense. Lineage (GTDB taxonomy): Bacteria > Pseudomonadota > Alphaproteobacteria > Rhizobiales > Xanthobacteraceae > Bradyrhizobium > Bradyrhizobium ivorense_A. The sequence goes on along the minus strand of CALROE020000112.1, from coordinate 3,362 downwards.
GATCAGCGCGCGGGCGATCGCGACGCGCTGCTGCTGCCCGCCGGAGAGCTGGCCGGGCGTGTTGCGTTCGCGGTCGCGCAGTCCGAGCTTGTCCAGAACCGCGCGCGCGCTCCAAGCGTACCCGCGCATGGCCCTGGCCGGACATGGCGTACAACAGCGGCAGGGCGACGTTGTCGATGGCGCTGGTGCGCGGCAATAGATTGAAACTCTGGAACACGAAGCCGAGCCGCTCGCTGCGCAGGCCCGCGAGATCGGGCTCGGCAAGCTGCGCCACATCGATGCCGTCGAACCGGTAACGGCCGCTGGTCGGCCTGTCGAGGCAGCCGAGGATCGACATCAGCGTCGATTTGCCTGAACCGGACGCGCCCATGATGGCGATGAACTCGCCGTGTTCGACGGTCAGGTCGACCGCGCGAAGCGCATGAACGTCGATATCGCCGACATGATATGTCCGCGACACGCCTTCAATCCTGATGACCGGCTCCGCCATTTCAGTCAATCGCCGCTTTGTCGTCGTCTGGACGGTTAGAGTCGGGGGCGCGGCACGCCGGAACGCGCATTGCCCGAACTGGTGCGCTGTTCGCCGACGACCACCTTGTCGCCCGGCTTGAGCTCGCCTTGAACGATTTCCGTGAATTCGTCGTCGTCCAACCCGGTCGCAACCTGAACCGGCGCCGGAACTCCGTCGCGAAGCACAAAGATGCGCGGCTGTGCCGTTTCGCGAACGGCGCTTCCGGTCGGGACATAGCGCAACGCCTGGTTCGGAACCCGCAGCACCTCGGCACGCTGATCGATCAGGATACGCGTCGCGGCGGTGAGGCCCGGCTTGAGCGCAAGATCGGAATTCTGGACGCTGACGACGACGTCGTAGGTGACGACGTTCTGCACCGTTTGCGGCGATTGCCGAACCTGGCTGACCACGCCCTCGAATACACGCCTGGGATAGGCATCGACGGTGAACGTCGCCTTGTTGCCTTGCCTGACGCCGCCGATGTCGCTTTCGCTGACATTGGCATCAACCTGCATCCTGGTGAGGTCGGTGGCGATCAGGAACAGCGTGGGAGTCTGGAAGCTGGCCGCGACGGTCTGTCCGATGGTGACGTTGCGCGAAACCACGGTGCCGTCCACCGGCGAGATGATTTTGGTATAATCGAGGTTGACCTGAGCGGCGTCCAGCACGGCCTGGCGCTGCTGGATGGTCGCTTCGTCGAATGTAATCTGAGCAAGGGCCTGCAAGTATTCGCTGTGAGCGCTGTCGTAGGCGTCTTTCGATACGGCTTTGGTCTCGACCAGCGTCGCCAGCCGTTCATACGCCAGCTTGGTGTAGGTCAGCGATGCCTTGTCCTTCTCCAGTTGCGCGCGCGCGACGGCGAGGTTGGCCTTCGCCTGGTCGACAATGCTCTGGTACGGACGTCCGTCGATCCTGGCGCAGATCTGTCCGCGTTTCACCTCGGTATTGTAATCGCAGGTCAATTCCTGGATCACGCCGGACACATAGGTCCCGACGATGATGGTCAATTCCGGATTGACCGTGCCGGTAGCGTTGATACCGCGGGCGATCGCTCCGGTGGTGACCGGCGCGGTTTCATACCGAACGACGGCGTCGCCGCCGACCGCCCACCAGATGCCGCCGGCCGCCGCGAGCAGCAGCACGGCGAAGGCGAGGATGATCCAGCGCCGGGTCGCAAATCGTGGCTGCGCCGGCGGTTCCGTGACCGGGCGTACGGCTGACGGAGGCGGCCCCTGTGGCAATGCTTGCCCGCTTCCGGGTGCGCCGGTGCCGAGCTGCTTGTTCATGTCGCATGGACTCCGGGTGCATGATGGCCGTTGCCGCCAAACTTTAAGTATAGTCTGCGACCCGATCCGGATTGTTGATTGGGATCAAGCTCCGTCCCGTAGCGCGGAATTCGGCGCATCCTTGACTCGCCGATCACCATCCTCTTCTGTTTGCGGACCCGCTTCGCGCGGTTACCCCCGGGGCTGAGAAAAGCAAAAAATGACAGTCGAACGGAAGATGTCGCCGACGCACGAGGCGCCCTATCGCGGCTTGCGGGTGCTGGACTTCGGGCAGGGCATCGCGTCGCCCTATTGCGCGATGCTGTTGGGCGTTTACGGCGCCGAAGTCATCAAGGTCGAGCCGCCCGAGGGCGACTGGTCGCGCTACCTCGGAACCACCTATGGCAGCCACACCGCGTTGTCGGCGGTCTACAACAGGGGCAAGCGCAGCCTGTGCCTCGACCTGAAGCACGCCGAGGGCATCGCGATCGCCAAACGGCTCGCCGCCGGGAGCGATGTGCTGATCGAAGGATTTCGTCCCGGCGTCGCCGCCCGGCTTGGCATCGGCTATGAGGAGCTGTCGCGCGATAATCCCGGCCTGATCTATCTCTCGATCTCCGGATTCGGGCAGGACGGTCCCTACTCGAAGCGCCCTGGCTCGGATTCGGTGGCGCAGGCCTTTTCCGGACTGGTCTCGGTCAACCTCGGCAATGACAAGGTGCCGCATCGGGTCGGCCACACCATCTCCGACGTCGCCACCGGGGTGTATGCGTTCCAGGCCATCGCCACGGCACTGTTCGCCCGCGCCACTGTCGGCACCGGCCGCTGGATCGATGTCAATCTCGCGCAATCGACCGCCGCGCTGCTCGGCCACAAGGCCGCCGAATATGTGCTGGAAGGCGGCACCCCGCGCGCGCTCAACGTGCCGGCCGGCTCCTACCAGACCAGCGATGGCTGGATCATGGTGACGCTGGTGAACGAGGCGCAGTACAAGCGGCTTTGCACCGCGATCGAACGGGAAGATCTCGCCAGCGATCCGCGCTATCAGGATTTTGCCCGGCGCGCGGACTCGGCCGACGCGCTCATGGCGCAACTGCGTCAGGTTTTCCTGACTGAATCCAGCGAAACCTGGCTCGGCCGGCTTCATGCGGCCGACGTGATCGCCGAGCGCATCCTCACCCCCGGCGACTGGCTGGAAAATGTCCATGTCGAGGCGACGAGGGGTGCCGTTTGTCAGGATACGCCCGGCATCGGCAAGGTCTATGCCGCGCGCACGCCAGGCATCGCGGGACCATCCGAGGATGGCCTGCGGCCCGCGCCTGATATCGGCGCCGACAGCCGCGAGGTGCTGCTCGACGCCGGATTCGATGCCGACGCCATCGACAGGCTGATCGGCGCCGGCATTGTCCGCGCCTCCGCCCGCTAGACCGGACCAACAGGAGACCATGCGTCATGGCCCAGGAACTCGTTCGCTATGCCGTCTCGGATGCGATTGCCGAGATCACGCTCGACCGTGCCCCGGTCAATGCGCTGAGCCTGGCGCTGATCGACGCGCTGCTGGCGGCGCTGGCGAAGGCCAGGGACGA
>CALROE020000111.1:0-8009 GCA_943369715.1 Bradyrhizobium ivorense | reverse complement strand
TGCCGCGCGGGGGCTGAAAGGCCTGCCGCTGAGCTATCCGGCGACGACGGGCGTGCCGATCCCGATGACCGGCGGGGTGATCGCGCGGCCGTGATCAGGATGCAGATGCATCGATCTTGACGGTTTCATGCAGATGCATTTAGTTTAATGCACCTGCATGAAACTGCGAGAATGATCATGGCCGCGTCCCTGAAACTCATCAGCCACAAACTCTGTCCCTATGTGCAGCGCGCGGTGATCGCGCTGAACGAGAAGGGCGTTGCGTTCGAGCGGGTCGATATCGATCTCGCCAACAAGCCGGACTGGTTCCTGAAGCTCTCGCCGCTCGGCAAGGTGCCCGTGCTGACCGTCGGCACCGGTGACGGCGAGGTGGCGTTATTCGAGAGCAACGTCATCTGCGAGTACATCGAGGAGACCCAAGGGGGCGCAAGACTGCATCCCGACGATCCGCTACAGCGCGCCCAGCACCGGGCCTGGATGGAATTCGGCTCGGCCATTCTGACCGATTTATGGGGTCTCGAAACCACCAATGATGCCGCGATCTTCGAGAGCAAACGCAGGGCGGTTGCCGCGAAGTTCGCGCGGGTCGAGGCGGCGCTGGGCGCGGGCCCGTTCTTCGCAGGCGAGAATTTCAGCCTGGTCGATGCGGTGTTTGCGCCGATCTTTCGCTATTTCGACGTGTTCGATGAGTTCATCGATCTCGCGGTGTTCGCGAAAACGCCTGATGTGCGGAAGTGGCGAACGGAGCTCGCGAAGCGGCCCAGTGTTCGGGCCGCGGTCGGGCCGGATTATCCCGAACGGCTGCGTGCGTTCCTGGTCCGTTACGATGCGCATCTGCTGAAACTAGCGGCGTAACGCCCGCATGTCAGCGTTCAGCGCGTAGGGTGGGCAAAGGCGCGCTCTTCGCGCCGTGCCCACCATTGCATGTGAAGCGAAAGAAAGATGGTGGGCACGCTTCCGCCTTCGCTCTTCGAGCTACGGCGCAATCTTTGCCCACCCTACGCGACTGCGCAAGCTCAGCGAACGTTGGCGAGCCGCATGTCGAGATAGCCGGTCACCGTTTCCATCAGCGGCTGCAATTTGCCGTCGAAGAAATGGTTGGCGCCCGGGATGATCTGCTGATCGATCACGATGCCCTTCTGGGTCTTGAGCTTCTCGACCAGGGTGTTGACGTCCTTGGGCGGCACCACCGCATCCTTCTCGCCGTGAACGATCAGGCCCGAGGACGGGCAGGGCGCGAGGAACGAGAAGTCGTAGAGATTGGCGGGCGGTGCGATCGAGATAAAGCCTTCGACCTCGGGCCGGCGCATCAAAAGCTGCATGCCGATCCAGGCGCCGAACGAGAAGCCGGCGACCCAGCAGGCGCGCGCTTCGGGATTGATGGTCTGCGCCCAGTCGAGCGCGGACGCGGCATCGGACAACTCGCCGGTGCCGTGGTCGAACGAACCCTGGCTGCGGCCGACGCCGCGAAAGTTGAAGCGCAGCACCGAGAAGCCGCGATGCGCGAAGGCGTAGTAGCACTGGTAGATGATCTGGTGATTCATCGTGCCATGAAACTGCGGATGCGGATGCAGCACCATCGCGATCGGCGCGTTCTTCTGCTTGGCCGGGTGATAGCGGCCTTCGAGGCGGCCCGCGGGGCCGGTGAAGATGACTTCAGGCATTTTGATTCCTCGGCAAAATCAACCGCCTTTGGGCGGCCTCATCCGGCGTGTACGCCAATGAAGCCTTGCAGGGTTAAAGGGGCGGATCAGGCGTCGTTTGGCGCGATGCGAACGGCGCTCGGTGAACTGGAGGCCGCGTTCTAGCATGAGGCGAGGGGCCAAAAGCAAGCTTCTTGAACATCTCGCAGTGCGTTCAACGCGTTAGCGTTTGCAATTGTGAGGCGACGGCGTGATCCCCACTTGCGATAAGGTCGCCCGGGGCCGGTTTTGACGGCCGCCGCGGCGTATACGCCCGTAAGGTAATATAATACTACCATGTCTGACCGGATCTATCTCGACTGGAACGCGACCACGCCGCTGCGCCCCGAGGCCAGAGAGGCGATGGCCGCGGCGTGGGAACTCAGCGGCAATCCCTCTTCGGTTCACGCCGAAGGCCGCCAGGCCCGCAGGCTGGTCGAGGAGGCGCGGGCCAAGGTGGCGGGCGCCGTCGGCGCCTCGCAGCGCAACCTCGTCTTTACGTCGGGCGGAACCGAGGCCAATGCGCTGGCGCTGACGCCGGGGTTGCGGCGGGGGTCGGGGCTTCCGGTCCAAAGGCTGCTGGTGTCGGCGATCGAGCACGCCTCGGTGCTGTCGGGCGGGCGATTTCCGGCCGAGGCGATCGAGCAGGTCGGCGTCGGTCGTGCGGGCTTGCTGGATCTCGACCAGCTGCGCGCGATGCTGGCGGGCGGCCCCCCGGCGTTAGTCTCGGTGATGCTGGCCAACAACGAAACCGGCGCCATTCAGCCGGTAGGTGAAGCCGCTGAGATCATACATCAAGCGGGCGGACTGCTGCATGTCGATGCGATCCAGGCTCTTGGCAAAATACCTCTCGATATCAATACGTTGGGTGCCGATTTGGTGACAGTTTCTGCGCACAAGATCGGCGGTCCCAAGGGCGTCGGCGCCCTGATTTTGGCGGACGGTGTGCTCGGCCTTGAACCGGTGCTGCGTGGCGGCGGTCAGGAACTCGGCCGCCGGGCGGGGACCGAGAACGTGGCGGGAATCGCGGGGTTCGGCGCAGCTGCGAAGGCCGCATTGAGCATGCTGGGGCATGACGCAGCCCGTCTCGAAGCGCTGCGCGGCCAGCTTGAAAGCGGCTTGCGGCGAACCGCGGGGGTCATCGTGTTCGCCGACGAGGTTCCGAGACTGCCCAATACCGTCCTGTTCACGGTTCCCGGGCTCAGGGCGGAAACGGCCGTGATCGGCTTCGACCTCGCCGGTATCGCGGTATCCTCGGGTTCCGCCTGTTCCTCGGGCAAGGTTCAGCCGTCCCACGTGCTGGAAGCCATGGGCTTCGGCCCTGACCTCGCCCAGGGAGCCGTGCGGCTCAGTCTGGGCTGGTTCACGACACCTGAGGACATTGATCGCTGCCTGGAGGCTTGGCTTAAGCTCGCCGGTACACTACTTAGAGGGAGCGACGAAACACTGCTTGAACGGTTCTAAGGCAGGTGATTTCCTCGAAGAAACATCGTAAAGCTTCTGAAGTGATCCACACCGCGGTCCTTGAAACCGCGAGCGGAGGATGGAATGGCGGCCGTACAAGAGACCGTTGATCGGGTTCGCCGGATCGACGTCGATCAATATCGTTATGGATTCGAGACGCTTATCGAGTCCGACAAGGCCCCGAAGGGGCTGTCGGAAGATACCGTCCGCTTCATCTCCGCGAAAAAGAACGAACCGGCCTGGATGCTGGAATGGCGTCTGGAGGCGTATCGCCGCTGGCTGACCATGACCGAGCCGAAATGGGCCCGGGTCGACTATCCCAGCATCGACTATCAGGATCTCTATTACTACTCGGCGCCGAAGCCGAAGAAGACCATCGGCTCGCTCGACGAGATCGATCCTGAAATCCTCGAGACCTACAAGAAGCTCGGCATTCCCCTGCGCGAGGTCGAGGTGCTGGAGGGCGTGGTGCGCCCGGAAGGCGAGCGCCGCATCGCGGTCGACGCCGTGTTCGATTCGGTGTCGGTGGCGACCACGTTCCAGAAGGAGCTGAAGCAGGCCGGCGTGATCTTCATGCCGATCTCGGAAGCGATCCGGGAGCATCCCGAACTGGTCCGAAAATATCTCGGCACGGTGGTGCCGACCTCCGACAATTATTTTGCGACGCTGAACTCCGCGGTGTTTTCCGACGGCTCGTTCGTCTACGTGCCACCGGGCGTGCGCTGCCCAATGGAGCTGTCGACCTATTTCCGCATCAATGAGCGCAACACCGGCCAGTTCGAGCGCACCCTGATCATCGCCGACAAGGGCGCTTACGTCAGCTACCTCGAAGGCTGCACCGCGCCGCAGCGCGACGAAAACCAATTGCACGCGGCCGTGGTCGAACTGGTCACGCACGACGACGCCGAGATCAAATATTCGACCGTGCAGAACTGGTATCCCGGCAATTCCGAAGGCAAGGGCGGCATCTACAATTTCGTCACCAAGCGTGGCGATTGCCGCGGCAACAATTCGAAGATTTCCTGGACCCAGGTCGAGACCGGCTCGGCCATCACCTGGAAATATCCGAGCTGCATCCTGCGCGGCGACAATTCCCGTGGCGAATTCTACTCGATCGCGATCTCGAATGGCCACCAGCAGGTCGATTCCGGCACCAAGATGATTCATCTCGGCAAGAACACCACGAGCCGGATCATTTCCAAGGGCATCGCCGCCGGCGTCTCGCAAAACACCTATCGCGGTCTCGTCACCGCCCACCGCAAGGCCACCGGCGCGCGCAACTTCACCGCGTGCGACTCCCTGCTGATCGGCGACAAATGCGGCGCGCACACCGTGCCCTATATCGAGGCGAAGAATTCATCCGCGCTGTTCGAGCATGAAGCCACCACGTCGAAAATCTCCGAGGACGTGCTGTTCTACTGTGTGCAGCGCGGGCTGAGCCAGGAAGAAGCCGTCGGCCTCGTGGTCAATGGATTTGTGAAGGACGTGCTGCAGCAGCTGCCGATGGAATTCGCGGTGGAAGCGCAGAAGCTGATCTCGATCAGCCTCGAGGGAAGTGTGGGATGACGGTTTTGATGCCGTCATTGCGAGCGCAGCGAAGCAATCCATTGCGCGAAAAAAGCTGGATTGCTTCGTCGCAAGGGCTCCTCGCAATGACGAAAATCTTTCAGTCGGTTTCTTAAGGACGATTCTATGTCACTACTCGAAGTCAAAAACCTGCACGTCCGCGTCGAGGAACGTGAAATCCTCCACGGGCTGTCGCTCACGGTGAATCCCGGCGAAGTGCACGCCATCATGGGGCCGAACGGCTCCGGCAAGTCGACGCTGAGCCACGTCATCGCCGGCAAGCCGGGCTATGAAGTCACCGGCGGCGAGATCCTGTTCAAGGGCGAGAACCTGCTGGATATGTCGCCCGACGTGCGCTCGTCCAAGGGCGTGTTTCTTGCGTTCCAGTATCCGGTGGAAATTCCCGGCGTCGCCACCATGACGTTCCTGCGCACCGCGCTGAACGCGCAACGCAAGGCGCGCGGCGAGAGCGAATATTCGACCCCCGATTTTCTGAAGAAGGTGCGCAGCGTCGCGGCGAGCTTGAACATTCCGCAGGACATGCTGCGCCGTGGCGTCAATGTCGGGTTCTCCGGCGGCGAGAAGAAGCGCAACGAGGTTTTGCAGATGGCGCTGTTCGAGCCCAGCCTGTGCATCCTCGATGAGATGGATTCCGGGCTCGACATCGACGCGCTGCGGGTCGCCGCCGACGGCGTCAATGCGCTGCGCTCGCCCGACCGCGCCATGGTGGTGATCACGCATTATCAGCGGCTGCTGAACTACATCGTGCCGGATTTCGTCCACGTGATGTCGAAGGGCAAGGTCGTGAAGAGCGGCGGCAAGGAACTGGCGCTGGAGCTGGAAGCTTCCGGCTACGCCCAGTTCGAAGACGCGGCCTGAGCGGGATACGGATGTTGTGATGAACGTAGTACTGGCCAAGACCGAAACCGCCCACGCCGAAAGCGATATCCTCGCTTTGGCGCGTGACCGGTTGCCCGGCACAGGCAAGGTTGCCGATCTCAGGCGGCAGGCGCTGGAAGCCCATGAGCGGCTGGGGCTGCCGCACCGGCGGATCGAGGACTGGAAATACACCGATCTGCGCGTGCTGATGCGCGAAGTGCTGCCGCTGGCGGCGGCGCCGGATGCCGAGGCGCTGAAGCGCGCGGCGACTGCCCTGAAGCTTCACGCCATCGCCGGCGTGCGCCGGATCGTGCTGGTGGACGGCGTGTTCGCGCCAACACTGTCCGAGACATCGGATCTCGGAAAGGACATCAGCATTCGCACGCTGCGCGAAGCGCTGGAAACCGGCGACGCTGCGCTGCAGGCGCAACTGTTCGGGCCCGACAATGCCGATGCCATGGTCGCGCTCAACAGCGCGATGATGACGGATGGTCTGGTGATCGAGGTCGCCGACAACACGGTCGTTCCGTTCCCCCTGCACATCGTCCATATCGCCAGCGGCGCTGCGCCCGCGGCGATGTTCACGCGCTCTTTGATCCGCCTCGGCAAGCACGCCGGCGCGACGCTGGTGGAAAGTTATATCGGCGCCGAAGTTGCAAAGGCCTATCAGGTCCATGACTCCCTGATCGTTGCGATCGGCGACGGCGCGCGGCTCGACCATGTGCGCCTGATCGAGGACAGCCGCGAGGCGTTCAATATTTCCTCCGCGCTCGTCACGCTCGGCGCCAACGCGCATTTCAACACGTTTGGCATGAATACCGGTTCGCTGGTCAGCCGCTATCAGGCCGTCATCGTGGTGGCGGGTGAGGGCTCCCGGGTAGAGACCAACGGCGTCAACCTGCTCAACGGCCGCCAGCATGCCGACACCACCCTGTTCCTCGATCATGCCGTGCCGAATTGCAGCAGCAACGAGATCTTCCGCGCCGTGCTCGACGACCGCGGCCATTCGGTGTTTCAGGGCCGCATCATCGTTCGCCCCAAGGCGCAGAAGACCGCCGCCAGGATGATGACGCGGGCGCTGCTGCTGTCGGATGAGGCCGAGGCCGACAACAAGCCGGAACTGGAAATCTTTGCCGACGACGTAACCTGCGGCCATGGCGCCACCACCGGCGCGCTCGATGAGAGCCTGCTGTTCTATCTGCGGGCGCGCGGACTGCCGGAGAAAGAGGCGCAGGCGCTGCTGATCTTGGCCTTCGTCGGAGAAGCCATCGAGTCGATCGCCAATGATGCCCTGCGCGAACTTGCCAGCCTGGCGGCCCAGCGCTGGCTGGCGGCACGAGGTTGACTATGCATCCGGCAGTTCTCAACGGTTCATACGATGTCGCGAGGGTGCGGGAGGATTTTCCCGCGCTGGCGCTGAAGATCTACGGCAAGCCGCTGGTCTATCTCGACAACGCGGCCTCGGCGCAGAAGCCCAATGCGGTGCTCGACCGCATGACGCAAGCCTACAGAAGCGAATACGCCAACGTGCATCGCGGGCTGCATTACCTCGCCAATGCCGCGACCGAAGCCTATGAGGGCGGCCGCGAAAAAGTGGCCAAATTTCTCAATGCCGGCCGCAGCGAAGAGATCATCTTCACCCGTAATGCCACCGAGGCGATCAATCTCGTGGCGTCGTCCTGGGGCGAGCCCAACATCAAGGCGGGCGACGAGATCGTTCTCTCGATCATGGAGCACCATTCCAACATCGTGCCCTGGCACTTCCTCCGGGAGCGCCATGGCGCGGTGATAAGATGGGCGCCGGTGGATGACGAAGGCAATTTCCTGCTCGATGAGTTCGAGAAGCTGTTGACCGATCGCACCAAACTGGTCGCGATCACGCAGATGTCGAACGCGCTCGGCACCGTCGTGCCGGTCAAGGAAATCGTCAAGCTGGCCCATGCCCGCGGCATCAAGGTGCTGGTCGACGGCAGCCAGGCCGCCGTGCACATGGCGATCGACGTGCGGGATATCGACGCCGATTTCTACGTCTTCACCGGCCACAAGCTCTACGGCCCGACCGGCATCGGCGTGCTCTATGCCAAGCACGAACACCTCGTCGCCATGCGGCCCTACAATGGCGGCGGCGAGATGATCCGTGAGGTCACGAGGGATTGGGTCACCTATGGCGATCCGCCGCACAAATTCGAGGCGGGAACGCCCGCGATCGTGGAATCGATCGGGCTGGGTGCTGCGATCGACTACGTCAATTCGATCGGCAAGGAGCGCATTGCCGCGCACGAGCACGATCTGCTGACCTATGCCGAGGGACGCCTGCGCGAAATCAATTCGTTGCGGCTGATCGGCACCGCGAAGGCCAAGGGCCCCGTGATCTCGTTCGAGATGAAGGGGGCGCATGCCCACGATGTCGCCACCGTG
>CALROE020000110.1:0-8042 GCA_943369715.1 Bradyrhizobium ivorense | reverse complement strand
GATTCGAGGCCGAGCGTCTTGGCGAACTCGTCGTCGATGACGCTGTCCTGCGGCGCTTCGATCGCGGTCGCGGTGGTCTCGAACTCGGCCGCCTGCCCGGCCAGCTTTTCGCTGGCGTAGTTCTTCGGGAACGAGACCTTCAGGGTGCGGGTCTCATTGGCCGCGATGCCGATCAGCTGTTCCTCGAAGCCGGGAATGAACTGCCCGGCGCCGATCACGACCTGGATGCCCTCGCCGGTGCCGCCCTCGAACGGCACGCCGTCGATGCTGCCCTTGAAGGAGATCGTGACCCGATCGCCGGTCTCGGCCTTGGCGCCCTCGGCCTTGGCGGCGTAGGGCCTGTTCTGGTCGGCGATGCGCTTGATGGCCTCGTCGACGTCGGCGTCGGTCACTTCAACGACCGGCTTTTCGACGGTAAAGCTCTTGAAATCGGCCAGCGCGATCGCGGGCACCACCTCGATCGAGACGGTGTAGGTCAGATCGGACTTGCCCGACAGGATGTCCTCGACCTCCTTGGCCTCCGTCGGCATCGTGATCTTGGGTTCGGTGGCGAGGCGAAAGCCGCGCTCGGTAAAAATCTGCGTGTTGGTGTCGCGGATGGTCTGGTCGATGGTCTCGGCCATCACCGAGCGGCCATAGACCTTCTTGAGGTGGCTCACCGGCACCTTGCCGGGGCGAAAACCGTTGAGTTTGACCTTGTCCTTGAGCTCAACCAGCTTGACGTCCGCCTTGGCATCGAGGTCCGATGCGGGAACGCTGATCTGGAATTCGTGCTTCAAGCCCTCGACGAGGGTTTCTGTGACCTGCATGGCGTCCATCTTCTTCCCGCTTGGTCCGGCCTCCGCGGCACGGACATTGTCAATCTGGTCGCGCGAGGCTTCAAAACCTGCGCCGGTGGTTCGGCGGTCCCATTTCCTCAGGGGCTACACCCCTTTGGAGACAGGTCCTCCAGCAATCCTATGCAAACGCTGTCAGCGCTTGGTGCGGGCGGAGGGACTCGAACCCCCACAACTTTCGTCACTGGAACCTAAATCCAGCGCGTCTACCAATTCCGCCACGCCCGCTGTTAGCATCTCGTTCGGCCGCGATGCGGCGGGCGGCGGGCTTATAACATGGGCGCACCGGTTCGCAGCAAAAAAATGGCCGTTTTCGAGCCTTCAGGACGTAGCTGCGGCGACTGGACTTCTCAAGCCAAAAATGGTCGGGATCGGCCATGGCAGATCGCAATCTCTGGCTCCACCGACGCGAGTTCCTGGCCGGTTTGGGCGCCACCGCCCTCGCCCCGGCCCTGCCTTCGATCGCGGCGGCCCAGGCGCGGCGATCGCTGGCGCTGCAGGCCAAAGAGGGCGTCATCGCACTGCGCGCGGGAGCCCCGGAGACGCCGATCTGGACGCTTGAGGGACCGGCATCTGGACCCGATTCCAGGTTCAGGCGCGGCGAGACGCTGGAAGTCATGCTCGGAAACGGACTTCCGGTCCCGGCCGCCATGAGCTGGCGCGGGATCGACGGGGTTCCGGCCGCCGAACCGCTGGCCGCACGGGCGCCGCTGCCATCAGGGGCCAGGGAAACCCAAGTGATTCCCTTGCGTCACGCCGGCACCTTCCTGTGCGACGTCCGGCTGCTTGGCGACGGTCAGGCGCGCCCATCCGGGGCCCGCGCGCTGATCGTAAGCGAGAGCGAGCCGGTGGCCGTCGATCGCGACGAGGTGCTGCTGATCGAGGACTGGCGGCTGCGCCCGGACGGAACCGCGATCGCGCCGGGGATCGATCCGGAAGGTACCGCGCCGATTTACACCCTCAACGGCCGCACTTCATTCGAGCTCTCGGCCTATGGCAATGAGCGGCTGCGCCTCCGCTTTATCAATGGCTCGCAACGCACTGTTCTGGCTGTTAAATTGGAAAACCACGACCTCCACGTCATGGCAGTCGACGGCCAGCCCTCCGAACCGTTCCTCGCACGCAACGGCGCCCTGCTGCTGGCTCCCGGGGCGCGCGCCGACACGTTTGTGGATACAAGGACGACCTCATCGATCATGCTCCATGACGGCAAGCAAGCTCATCCAATCGGAACGCTCGCGATCTCAGGCCGCATGGAGCGGCGTGCCCCGCTTCTCCTGCCCGCACCGCCACTACCCTCCAATGGGCTGCCGGACCGGCTCGACCTCAAGAGCGCGCTGCGGATCGACCTGACGCTCGGCGAACCGCCGGCCGATTGGGTGACGCCGGCGAATTTTATGAACACCGCCGCGCCCGCGTTCCGCGCCAAGGCCGGCCGCGTCGTGGTGCTGGCCCTGACCAACCGCGCCGCCATCACGACCGTGTTCCATCTCCATGGCCATCATTTCCGCCTGCTCGACCGCCTTGACGACGGCTGGAAGCCATTCTGGCTGGATACGCTGGCGATCGATCCCGGGCAGACCCATCGGATCGCCTTCCTGGCCGAATATGCCGGCCGCTGGCTGATCGAATCCGTCGCGACCGATTGGGCGGCGCCCCGCCTTGTGCGATGGTACAGTGTCGAGTGAGGAACCCAACATGAGCAACGCCACTCTCACCATCCGCAGCGTCAAAGCCCGCGCTATCGTCGCGCCGATCAGCCGGCCGGTGAAAAACGCCTTCGGCGTGATCGAGGCCGCCCCCCTGGTGCTGATCGATATCGAGACCGATCAGGGTGTTACCGGACGCTCCTACATCTTCGCCTACGCAAAGCTCACCCTGAAACCGCTGGTGCTGCTGATCGAGGAGATCGGCCGCGACCTCACCGGCAAGCCTATCGCGCCATTCGACCTGATGGCGGCGATGGACGCCAAGTTCCGGTTGCTGGGCTGGCAGGGCCTGGTCGGCATGGCGGTATCAGGCCTCGACATGGCGTTCTGGGACGCGCTGGGCCAGGCGGCGGGCCAGCCGCTGGCCGCCCTGCTCGGCGGCTCGCCGCGGCCGATCCGGGCGTATGACAGTTACGGCGTGGTCGATCCCAAGGCCGATGCTGGGGATCTCAAGCGCTCGCTCGATCAAGGCTTCAAGGGCATCAAGATCAAGGGCGGCGACGGTGACGCCGCCAATGACGAGCGGGTGGTGAAAGGGGTTCGCGACCTGATCGGTCCTGACATCTCGCTCATGATCGACTTCAACCAATCGCTGGATCCCGCTGAAGCGACCCGACGTATCGAGCGTCTGGCGCCCTATGACCTGCACTGGATCGAGGAACCGGTGGCGCAGGAAAACCTGCTCGGCCACGCCAAAGTCCGGGAGATGTCCCCGACCCCGATTCAGGCCGGCGAGAACTGGTGGTTTCCGCGCGGCTTTGCCGAAGCGATCGCCGTCGGCGCGTCCGATTTCATCATGCCCGACCTGATGAAATGCGGCGGCGTCACCGGCTGGCTGCGCATCGCCGGCCAGGCCGAAGCCGCCTCCATCCCGATGTCCAGCCACCTGTTTGCCGAAGCCAGTTCCCACATGCTGGCGGTGACCCCGACGGCGCATTGGCTGGAAGTGCTGGACCTCGCCCGCGCCATTCTCGTCGACCCCATCAAGATCGTCGATGGCGCCGTGACCGCGCGCGGACCCGGCCTTGGGCTGACCTGGAACGAGACGGCCGTGGCCAAATATCTGGTGTGAGCGACTTGCAGCAACGCTTTAAGTCGCTGCTGCGCCGTCTCAATAGTCGATGCCGAACTCGTCATAAAGCCGCCGAAACACCGCCGGCAGCACTTCCGGCAGATCCTCGGCGATCAGTCCCGGCCCTGCCTCGCGCGCGGCCTCGCCGTGCATCCAGGCGCCGATCGAGGCCGCCTCGAACGCCGGCACGCGTTGCGCCAGCATTGCCGCGATCATTCCCGCCAGCACGTCGCCGGCGCCGGCGGTGGCCAGCCAGGGCGGCGCGTTGGACGCGATGGTGGCGCGGCCGTCGGGTGAAGCCACCACCGTGTCCGGCCCCTTGAGCAGGACCACGGCGCCGCTGCGTTCGGCGGCAGCGCGCACCCGCTCCAGTTTCGAGCGATTGGGATGCTTGTTGCTGATATCGCTGAACAACCGTGGAAACTCGCCCTCATGCGGCGTCAGCACGATTTGCTTGTCGTGCGAACCCGTGATCGCTTCAAACAGGCGATCGGGGGCCGCGGCAAAGCTGGTCAGCGCATCGGCATCGAGCACGAGGCGCCGTTGCGCCGACAGCGCGGTGAGGACGAAATCGCGGGTCTTGTCGCCGACACCGGCACCCGGACCGATCACCAGGGTGTTGAGACGCTTGTCGGTGAGCCATTCCGCAAACTCGACCACGCTGTCGACGGCGTGAACCATCACCGCGGTCAGCGCCGCGGCGTTGACAGCAAGGGCATCCCGGGGCGAAGCCACCGTCACCAGCCCGGCGCCGGCGCGCAGGCAGCCCCGCGCCGCCAGCCGCGCCGCTCCGGTCGCCGCGATATCCCCCGATACGACGACCGCATGGCCACGGGCGTACTTGTGGCCGTCGATCCGCGGCACCGGAAACGACGGACGCCAGCTTGGCGAAACGTTCTCGAAGGTCTGCGGCCTGATCTCGGCGAGCACATCAGCGTCGATGCCGATATCGGCGACGCGCACCCGGCGACCGCAGTGCATCCGGCCCGGCAGCAGCAAATGCGCCGGCTTGCGCCGGAAGAACGTCACCGTCTCGGTGGCGTTGACGGCGATGCCCATGACGGCTGCGGTGGTGCCGTTGATGCCGCTCGGCAGGTCGACGCTGAGAACGGGGGCGCCGTTGGCGTTGATCGCCTCGATCATCGCGTAGGGTTCGCCCTCCACCGGGCGGTTGAGGCCGGCGCCGAACAGCGCATCGATGATCAGCGCGGGCTTGCCGATCGCCTGCGGATTGAACGGTAGCACCGGAAACTTCCAGCCCTTCGCCGCCGAAGCCGCATCGCCCTGCAGATGATCCCGCTCGCACAACAGGATGACCGACACGTCCCGGCCGCGGGCCGCCAGCTCCGCCGCCGCGACAAAACCGTCGCCGCCATTGTTGCCGGCGCCGGCGACCACCAGGATCGGCCCCTCCTCCACCAGATCCATCGCGGCCTCGGCAACCGCCTGGCCGGCGCTGAGCATCAGCGCGAATCCCGGAGTGCCCGCGGCGATGGTCAGCCTGTCGGCACGTTCCATCTCGGCGGTCGTGAGAACTTCCATGCCGAATTCCCGATCCACGCGCCTCATCCTGAGGCATTACTCGTCTCGCGCGCACATTTACCCTGCGCCGATTGCACACCGATTGAGCTGTTTGCCTATTTAGCAGGCTTCAGTATCATGGGCATACTGCTCCAGGCGCTGGTCCATGCCTGTTAAAAGTCTGATAACATTTCAAAATCAGGCACCGTAACAACTTGGCATAGACCCTGCTTTTGGGGAAGTCGGCTCTGGACCGTCGTACTGACCGCCAAGTGAATCAGTGTGCCCGGTGAACAGAGCTGCAGTCTGCAATATGGAAGTGCCCGGGAGGCGTTCAGTGAAAAAAATAGAAGCCATCATCAAGCCATTCAAGCTCGACGAGGTGAAAGAGGCGCTTCAGGAGGTCGGACTGCAGGGCATCACCGTCACCGAAGCCAAGGGCTTTGGGCGGCAAAAGGGGCACGCCGAGCTCTATCGCGGCGCCGAGTACATCGTGGACTTCCTGCCCAAGGTCAAAATCGAGATCGTGATCGGGGATGACCTGGTCGAGAAGGCGATCGACGCGATCCGGCGCGCCGCCCAGACCGGGCGGATCGGCGACGGCAAGATCTTCGTCTCCAACATCGAGGAAGCCATCCGCATCAGAACCGGCGAATCCGGGCTGGATGCCATCTGAATCGAGCCTCTGATATTGTATTGGGCTTGGCCCAATTGTAATGAGCATGACCGAAGGTCGCTGCCCGCGGCCAGATCAGTGTGACCTGTAAGCCAGAACCTGTAAGCCAGAAGGGGTATTCATGAAGACCGCCAAAGACGTCCTGAAATCGATCAAGGACAACGACGTCAAATACGTCGATCTGCGTTTCACCGATCCGCGCGGCAAGTGGCAGCATGTGACCTTCGACATCAGCATGATCGACGAGGAAATCTTCGCCGAGGGCACGATGTTCGACGGCTCCTCGATCGCCGGCTGGAAGGCGATCAACGAATCCGACATGACCCTGATGCCCGATCCCGTCACCGCGACGATCGATCCGTTCTTCGCCGAGACCACCATGGTCATCACCTGCGACGTGCTGGAGCCGAGCACCGGCGAGCCCTACAACCGCGACCCCCGCGGCATCGCCAAGAAGGCCGAAGCGATGGTCAAGTCGATGGGCATCGGCGACACCGTGTTCGTCGGACCCGAAGCCGAATTCTTCGTGTTCGACGACGTCCGCTACCAGACCACCCCCTACAACACCGGCTTCAAGCTCGATTCGTCGGAACTGCCGACCAATTCGGACACCGAATATGAGGGCGGCAACCTCGGCCACCGCATCCGCACCAAGGGCGGCTACTTCCCGGTTCCGCCGCAGGATTCGGTGCAGGACATGCGCTCGGAAATGCTCGGCGCCATGGCCAAGATGGGCGTCAAGGTCGAGAAGCATCACCACGAGGTCGCCTCCGCCCAGCACGAACTCGGCATGAAGTTCGATACGCTGACGCTGATGGCCGACCAGATGCAGATCTACAAATACTGCATCCACCAGGTCGCGCACATCTATGGCAAGACCGCCACCTTCATGCCGAAGCCGGTCTATGGCGACAACGGCTCGGGCATGCACGTGCACCAGTCGATCTGGAAGGACGGCAAGCCCGTCTTCGCCGGCAACAAATACGCCGACCTCTCGGAGACCTGCCTGCACTACATCGGCGGCATCATCAAGCACGCCAAGGCGATCAACGCCTTCACCAACCCGTCGACCAACTCCTACAAGCGCCTGGTCCCCGGCTATGAAGCCCCCGTGCTGCTCGCCTACTCCGCGCGCAACCGCTCGGCCTCCTGCCGCATCCCCTACACCAACAACCCGAAGGCCAAGCGCGTCGAGGTCCGCTTCCCCGACCCGATGGCCAACCCCTACCTCGCCTTCGCCGCGATGGTGATGGCCGGCCTCGACGGCATCAAGAACAAGATCGATCCGGGTCCGGCGATGGACAAGGACCTCTACGACCTGCCGAAGGAAGAACTGAAGTCGATTCCCACCGTGTGCGGTTCGCTCCGCGAGGCGCTGGAAAACCTCGACAAGAACCGCGGCTTCCTCAAGAACGGCGGCGTGTTCGACGACGACTTCATCGACAGCTTCATCGAGCTGAAGATGACCGAAGTCGAGCGCTTCGAGATGACCCCGCACCCGGTTGAGTTCGATATGTACTATTCGCAGTGATTTGTCCGGCGGGGCATCTGCCTCGCGGATACCACGGCTTGAGAAATGCGAAGGCGCCCCGTTTGGGGCGCCTTTTGCTTTGCGGAAGGAAGGCGCGAGCCCGTAGATTCAGAGTGATCAGCGGACGCCCGCTTCGGTGCGTGTTCCGGACTCGAGTCGGACCTTGGGTGAGGTCCGAAAAGCGCCAATAGCCGACGATCCGGCGGGATCGCTCCCGCATTAATTATCGCTGGCACTACCCAGACCGTTAGGTCGGCGAACTAGGCACCCGCGCCGATTAGGCCGGTCGCGTTGATCTCCACCTTGAGCGGCGGGCTGGCCTTAGGCGAACCAACACGCTTTACCTCGATCAAGGTTGAGCAGGGAAAGTCGCCGGTGAAAAACTCCCGGCGCGCGCGCCACACCTCGGTGTTTTCATCGAGATTGGTGACGTACACCGTGATAGACATGATGTCATTCATCTTGCCGCCCGCGGCCTCCAGCAGGTGCTTGAACTTCTGAAAAATCGACTTGGCCTGAATGTACATGTCGTCGCCTGGATGCTCCCCCTTAGGCCCCGAGCCGGTCATCCCCGCGATGTGGAAATATCCGTTTGCCACCTTCATGTTAGACCACGTCTGCGGCGGCGCCTCCGCCACGTCGGGCGATCGGATAGTTTTCATGCTCAAGGGTCCCTCCTGTGAAGCGGATTCGAAGC
>CALROE020000109.1:0-8047 GCA_943369715.1 Bradyrhizobium ivorense | reverse complement strand
CGTGCTTTTCGAGGCTGGTCATCTCGCCGAAGGTGCGCGTGTGTCCGTCGGGCAGAAACGCCGGGTCGTAGCCGAAGCCGGCGCTGCCGCGCGGCGGCCACACCAGCGTGCCGTCCGCGCGCGCCTCGACCTCTTCGAGATGGCCGTCGGGCCATGCCACGCACAGCGCGGAAACGAAATGCGCCTTGCGTTGGTCCGGTGTGGTGGCGCCGCGCTCCTGCAGCAGGCGCTCGATCCGCGCCATCGCCGCGGTGAAATCCTTGTTCGGTCCGGCCCAGCGCGCCGAGAGAATCCCGGGCGCGCCGTCGAGCGCGTCGACCACCAGGCCGGAATCGTCGGCAAAGGCCGGCAGTTGCGCGGCCCGGGCCGCCGCCACCGCCTTGATCACCGCATTGGCGCGAAACGTATCGCCGGTCTCGTCGGGCTCGCCGAGGCCGAGTTCGCCGGCCGAGATCGCCTCGACGCCGTGCGGCGCCAGCAGTTCGCGCATCTCGGCGAGCTTGCCGGGATTGTGGGTCGCGATCACGAGCTTGCCGGTGATTCGACGATGCGGAGCCATGGACATCTATAATTCGTCATGGCCGGGCTTGTCCCGGCCATCCACGTTTTGAGACAGAGGAAGTCGTGGATGCCCGATCAAGTCCGGGCATGACGACTCGGTGCAAATTACGCCACGGCCATTTTCTGCAGGTCGACCAGCCGCGCCACGCCCTTGCGCGCCAGATCCATCAAGGCCAAAAACTCGTCCTGCGAGAACGGCGTCTTTTCGGCCGTGCCCTGCACCTCGATGATGCGGCCATCGCCGGTCATGACGAAGTTGGCGTCGGTGTCGGCCTCGGAATCCTCGGCGTAATCCAGATCGAGCACCGGGGTGCCGTTGTAGATGCCGCAGGAGATCGCCGCCACATTGTCGCGCAGCGGGTTGGTCTTGATCATGTTGCGGGTCTTCATCCAGGAGATGCAGTCGGCCAAAGCCACCCATGCGCCGGTGATCGAGGCGGTGCGGGTGCCGCCATCGGCCTGGATGACGTCGCAATCCACCGTGATTTGGCGCTCGCCGAGCGCTTCCAGGTCAACCGCCGCGCGCAAACTGCGGCCGATCAGGCGCTGGATTTCGACGGTGCGTCCGCCCTGCTTGCCGGTGGCGGCCTCGCGGCGGGTGCGTTCCAGCGTGGCGCGCGGCAGCATGCCGTATTCGGCGGTGACCCAGCCGCGGCCCTGGCCCTTCAGCCACGGCGGCAGCCGCTCTTCCAGGGTGGCCGTGACCAGCACATGGGTGTCGCCGAATTTGACCATGCAGGAACCCTCGGCGTATTTGACCACGCCCCGTTCCAGTGACACGGCGCGCAGTTCATCGGGCGCACGGCGGCTTGGCCGCATGAGAAATCCTCCGAAAAATCAATAAAGACGGGCTCGCGGTGCTTGTAGGAGGGGGAAGCGGCAGCGGCAAGGCTTTTGGCCCCCTGCGGGCCACCACTTGGGGACTAATACCTGCTTGTCCCCGGCCGCTGTGATAGACAGATTAGGCTGAGTTCAAGGGAGTATTTTGTGGCCCACCACGATCCGATCGGCCTGATCGCTCCGCATGCCGGGCTTGCCCAGCTCAACGAGCGTTCGCGGGACATTTTTCGCCAAATCGTCGAGAGTTACCTCGCCACCGGCGAACCCGTCGGTTCCCGCAACATTTCGCGCCTGATCGCGATGCCGCTGTCGCCGGCCTCGGTGCGCAACGTGATGTCGGATCTCGAGCAGCTCGGCCTGATCTACGCGCCGCATACCTCGGCCGGCCGGCTGCCGACCGAGCTCGGCCTGCGGTTTTTCGTCGATGCCCTGATGCAGGTCGGCGACCTCACCGAGCCGGAACGGGAGTCGATCCAGAACCAGCTTGCCTCCGTTGGCAAGGCGCAATCGGTCGAGGCCGCACTGGGCGAGGCCCTGACCCGGCTGTCTGGCCTGACCCGGGCGGCGGCCGTGGTGCTGACCGCCAAATCCAATTCGCGGCTGAAACACATCGAATTCGTGCGGCTGGAGCCGGAACGGGCGCTGGTGGTGCTGGTCGGCGAAGACGGCCAGGTCGAGAACCGCGTGCTGGTGCTGCCGCCGGGCGTTCCCTCCTCGGCGCTGACCGAAGCCACCAATTTTCTCAATGCGCGGATTCGCGGGCGGACGCTGGCCGAGGCGCGGCTGGAGCTGGAAACCGCGCTGACGGAAAGCCGTACCGAACTCGATCAGCTGACGCACAAGGTTATATCGGCCGGTATTGCGAGCTGGTCGGGCGGCACCAGCGACGACCGCCAGCTGATCGTGCGCGGTCACGCCAATCTGCTGGAAGACCTGCACGCGCTGGAAGATCTGGAGCGGGTCAAATCGCTGTTCGACGATCTCGAGACCAAGCGCGGCGTGATCGACCTGTTGGGCCGCGCCGAGCGCGCCGAAGGCGTGCGAATCTTCATCGGCTCGGAAAACAAGCTGTTCTCGCTGTCCGGCTCGTCCACCATCATCGCGCCCTACAGCGATGCCGCGGGGCACATTGTCGGCGTTCTCGGCGTGATCGGGCCGACCCGGCTCAACTATGCCCGCGTGATCCCGACGGTGGACTATGCGGCGCGCATCGTCAGCCGGATGCTGGGTGGCTGATCCGCCTGAAATCGGTTGGTTGCGCTTGATTTTCCCCGCTTAAAGCCCGATATCCGCACCAGCAAATCCCCCATTGACCTGGTTCCAAGCGATTTTTCGAGAAGGCAAGCCATGACTGATCCCAACTGGCAGAAGGACAATCCGGCCGATCCGGCGAAGGCCGCCGAGCCCGTGGTTTCCAAGCCATACATCATGCCCGACGATCCCGAGGAAGGCTCAGTCGAAGCCCTGACCAGGGAAATCGCCGAAACGCGTGACAAGATGCTGCGCACGCTGGCGGAAATGGAAAACCTGCGCAAGCGCACCGCGAAGGAAGTGGCCGACGCGCGGGCCTATGGCATCACCGGTTTCGCGCGCGACGTGCTCGATATCGCCGACAATCTGCAGCGCGCGCTCGATGCGGTTCCGGCCGAGGCCAAGGCCAATGCCGACCCCGGCCTGAAGGCGCTGATCGAGGGCGTCGAGCTGACCGAACGCTCGCTGCTCAACACGCTGGAGAAAAACGGCGTCAAGAAATTCGATCCGGCCGGCGAGAAATTCGATCCGAATTTCCAGCAGGCGATGTACGAGGTCCCCGATCCCAGCGTGCCGGCGGGAACCGTGGTTCAGGTGGTGCAGGCCGGCTACACGATCGGCGAGCGCGTGCTGCGCCCGGCGCTGGTCGCGGTCTCCAAGGGCGGCGCGAAGGCGGCGCCGGGCGCCGACGTAACCGCCTGAAGCGAGCAAGCCTCTGTCGTCATGGCCGGGCTTGACGAGCGTCTCCATCCCGCCAACGGCTTCTCTCCGATCTTCGGCCAGGAGGTGCCAAAATTCCAGAGATTGCCTTCGGGATCGCGGCAGGCGAAGTCGCGGGTCAACCCAGAAACTCGCGCAGCTTGGCCACGACGCGGCGGTCGACCCAATAGTTCGTGTGCCCATTCGGGGGAACAGGAAATTCTCGGGGCCACGCGCCCTTGCCGATGTGTGTGCCGACGAAATCGTCGATACGGAAAATGTTCAGCCAATCGCGTAGCAGGCCACCATTATCCTTGTTCGCCAGATTGGCGCGGTTCTCGACCGATGCAAATGAAGACGGGAAATAGTTGCGGTAGAGGTGTGTATAGGGCGAGCCCATCGTTACCAGTCCTATGCCGCCGCTTTTTGCGGGTAATCCCTTCAGCCAGTCCGTACCCCGAAGGTCGATGAGATCGATTGCAATCATCGTTCCCTGGGAATGCGACACGATATCGAGCCGGTCAGGCTTCTCGTCGCGGATCAGATCTCGAATGAGCACGTCCAGCCGGTCGTGGATACGACGACGCAGCCAGTAGCCGCGCGGACTTGCTTTGAATGGAAGGTCGGCTTTGTTCTCGAAAAACAATCCTTCCAGCCAGGTCTGCCGCGGCGGCTCGTTACTCCTGTAGGGATCGCCGGCACTGCCGGACATCCAGGAACCGTTGTTCAGATAGGCCAGCACATCGGCGAGAATGCCGATCCCGGCGGCAAACTCCGCTCTGAAAGAATAGACGAACGCCGAACCGGCGGCCAGAATTGCGAAGATGATCGTGATCGTCCAGTTTTCCAGCAAGGCCTTGATCTTGCCGACCCAGGCGACTTCGGGTGAAAAAGAGACGAGCGCGAAAGTTGCAAAGACGAGGGGCAGGAAGATGCTCAGCGCCGTCAGCATCTGCGATGCGATCAGCAGTCTATAGCGGTTGGCATATTCGTCTGCTCTGGCGCCGCTATTCTCCATATAGACCGCCGGCTCTGCGAATTGCCCTCGCGTAAGTTCCGACTTGCGACGGAAAACCAAAACCGCCGCCACGGCGAGCCAGACAAGCACGATGACTGCCGCACCGATTGCAACTAACGCCGCTGCGACAGCTTCCGTTCTGAGTCCGAGGTTGTAGGAAGTTGGCAATTTGAGAACGGCGGCCCATAACGCCGCAATCAGGAGGAACCAGAGCAGGGACATCA
This sequence comes from Bradyrhizobium ivorense, assembly GCA_943369715.1. GTDB lineage: Bacteria > Pseudomonadota > Alphaproteobacteria > Rhizobiales > Xanthobacteraceae > Bradyrhizobium > Bradyrhizobium ivorense_A. The sequence goes on along the minus strand of CALROE020000109.1, from coordinate 3,454 downwards.
GGCCGAGCGCCGGGACGATCAGATTCGGTGCCTGTTGCTTGTGACGCCGGATAAATCCGAGAACCCAAACCAGGAGTACTTGGACAAACACCAAGAGCCATGACACGGACATGAGTGCGAGCATACGCCAGCCAATGCCAAGCAGGCCGGGATAGATGCGTTTGAAGTCATCGAGACGCATGCCGGTCTCGAGCTTGACCAGCAAGGTTTCGATGGGTGCCACGGCATTGCGGAAGCCGAACAGCTCCGGCGATCCGAGCAGGAGAAAGGCTACGCCGCACAGGGCAATCCAGCTGAACAGGTGCCGGTAGAGAAAAGCGCCGCGGCCTTGCCGCAGCACGAATAATCCAGCGGCAATGGCGGCCAGCCCGACCGCGATGATTTGCACACGCAACAGAATGACAGCCGCCGGCTTGTCCAGTGCGAACGTCTCCGCGCCCCACACGGCAAAAGCCGCAACCTGCAGCACCGCTGCAAGCAGAAGTCCCATCAGCATCACGATGTTCAGTGCAATGATGGGTCCATGAATTGTCAACGCGGCGCCGCGCGCGAACCGGCCGATCCAGCGGTCCCGCCAGTTATCATCCGGATAGGCGTCCTTTGCGTTCTCACGGATGGCGTGCGACAGGCCCATTGCTACTTTGAAGTAAGCGAGCACGACATCCACGACACCTGATCCGAACGCCGTCACGTCGCCCCAGAAGAAGTCGGCGATGACGCGCTCCTGCTCTACGGTTCCATCTTGTTTATAGGAACGGTAGCGCCGCACGCGCGCCGGAAACGTGCTTGCTTTGCCCGACGAGTCGTACGTTGGAGATTCAAGCAGCACGAAATCGTCGCTGGAGTGCGGCGGCAAACGCGTCTTTTCGTTCTTGCCATCGTCATCCTGCAGCGCCGCCGCAAGCAAATCGGAACTCACTCCTGCCTGTTTCACGCCCACGCCGTGGACGACGACGATGACCTGCTTGGCCATGAAATGCCTCCCCCGCCCGATGCTTCAATTTGTCGTCGCCGACGCTTGCCTCCGGCCCGTAAATGGTCTGCAGCGCGGAAAGGCTCTGCAATGATTTGCGCTGCAGAAAATGCCCCGGGCGGAGAGCTGCTTGCGACGATGCACCCTATAGTAGAGAAGGCTTTCCGGGAAGCTCTCGCTTGTCGTCTCGAGAGGGCGCCGCCAAGGCGGCTATGCCTTCCGGGCAAGCCTGGGGGCTTCAGCGCGTCGGCTTCATCCTTCGAGACGCATTCGCGCGACCCGTTGGCGATGCTCCTCCGAGATCGCCGACCAGCCGACCGTACTCGTCGTCGCGGGACTGGCCCAGCATCAGGGATCGAGGAGCTGCAGGCGAGCTCGGCATGCTGCGCCGCCTGGGGAGCGTAAAGCAGGTTCAGGCGCCGGCGGGCGCACGAAGCTTCGGCAGATCGTGCGGCTTCAGCGCGGCTGGATGCCGTCGCGCACGGCGCGGAAGCGCGGGAACGCCTTGGCCCATTCCTCGCGCGGCGCGCTGCCGATGATGCGCAGCGAACTCCCGCCGCCGAAGCGCAGCCACTGCACCACGGTGACGGGGGTGTTGTCCTTGCCGCTCACCGCGTCGATGCGGGTTTCATAGCCCGGCATGCCGTCGATGCGCAGCGGCTCCGACATCGTGATCCGGGCCTCGCGCACGCCGGGAATGGTGGTCGCGGCCTGCTGGGCAAACCGGCCGCGATCTTCCGGCTGGGTCGGCGTCGCCCCGACAAGGCCGACCACCATGAAGGGGGCCGCCTCGAAACCCCTGGTTTCGTCGCTGTCGGCGATGACGATGGCCCCGCCAACCGCCAGCGTGCGGACATTCTTGAAACCGCTCAATTCGCCGACCTTGAAAGGCATCTGGGCAAGCTGCTCCTCGACCGGAACTTCCTTGCGGACCGCCGCCGAGGCAAACATCTGCCGGATGGCCTCGTCGGTATAGATTTTGGAAGCATTTTCCGGAACCTGCACGGCGATATAGCCGGAGAAGGCGCCGCCCGGCAGGATCATCGAATAGCGCCGCACACTGGTCGCGCCATCCTTGCCGGTTTCGATGGTGTAGTAGGCAAGGCCGGCCGCGGTCTCGATGCTCTCCGGCTTGACGCCGCCGACGCCCGCCGGACTGTTCTTGAAGGCGTTCATGACCTCGGTGTAGGCGTCGGCCGGAAGCTCCGCCATCAACACCTTGACGCCCTGATCCTCGGTCTCGAATCCGACGAAGGCCTTGGCGCGGTTGAGCCCGACCAGCGGCGTGATGCCGACCCTGATACCCGGCGGAAAAACCGGGTCGGCGGCAAGGGCGGGACCTATGGCCGGGACCAGCAGGGCAAACGTGAGGATCAGTCGGATGAGCATCATGGAGGGTCTACTGGGTTTGCATTGAGGCCGTTCAATGGTCGGCCGGTGCGGCCCTTTGCCGGGGCCTCGCGGGACCAGCTTTTAGCGGGTTTGGCGGTCCGGCAACAGGGAGGGCCGCGCTTCCGTTCCCTGGCCGGCGGTCAAAATCGCTTTTTCGCCCCCGCCCCCCTCCGCCTGGCGGCTGATCCCGCCGCACAACCCGGCCCGGCCGGCCTGCCCTGACGAGGGACACTATCTTTCAAAGGCCAGTCTTTTCAGCTCTCAACGTTGCGTCCGGTCCTTGCAGGCCCCACCCCCCCTCCTATATGAGGCTCACCGTCGCAATATCGCGAGTAATTGATCGTCTGGGGGTTTGGATTGGTGCGCCGTCAGGGCCCAGCCAACCTGCCGCAAAAAGAAGGAATGAAGACCATGGGAAAGGTCATTGGGATCGATCTCGGCACCACGAATTCGTGCGTCGCCGTAATGGATGGCAAGACTGCGAAAGTCATCGAAAACGCCGAGGGCATGCGGACGACCCCGTCGATCGTCGCTTTCAGCGATGATGGCGAGCGCCTTGTCGGGCAGCCCGCCAAGCGTCAGGCGGTGACCAATCCCGAGCGCACCTTCTTCGCGGTCAAGCGCCTCGTCGGCCGCCGCTACGACGACCCGATGGTCGAGAAGGACAAGAAGCTGGTCCCCTACAAGATCGTCAAGGCATCCAACGGCGACGCCTGGGTCGAAGCCGACAGCAAAACCTATTCGCCCTCGCAGGTCTCGGCTTTCATTCTGCAGAAGATGAAAGAGACCGCGGAGGCTCATCTCGGCTCCAAGGTCGAGCAGGCCGTCATCACCGTTCCCGCCTATTTCAACGACGCACAGCGTCAGGCCACCAAGGACGCCGGCAAGATCGCCGGCCTTGAAGTGCTGCGCATCATCAACGAGCCGACCGCGGCAGCGCTCGCCTACGGCCTCGACAAGACCAAGACCGGCACCATCGCGGTCTATGACCTTGGCGGCGGCACCTTCGATATCTCCATCCTCGAAATCGGAGATGGTGTGTTCGAGGTGAAGTCCACTAACGGCGACACCTTCCTGGGTGGCGAAGAT